>CAYWEU010000087.1:0-28862 GCA_964457395.1 uncultured Candidatus Peribacteria bacterium | reverse complement strand
AGGAAATCGAGGAAACTATGGCTTCGATCAATTCGAGAATCGTCGATATCTTCGATTAGACCTAGAACTCTAATTACAACTTGTCAAATGCCATCGAGGGTAATAGGGTATTAAATATGAAAAATCACCGTCAAAGCCTTTGATCTATCAGCAACTTCCAATTCTTCTGTTTGGTACAAGGGTTATGTTGATGCGCTTGCGTCGCGAAATGCGATTCCTGCAACAATTTTCGGCTTTGATTCAAAGCTGACGAGAGGCGAAATGGCAGAGATGATTTATCGGCTGCGAATAGGAAACACCGCGACAACTTCACCAAAGCAGCATGTGGCATATGCTATATACAACGAATCGTCAGGCGAGTACGAGGTACATCTACGTGACCTTCGCTCTGGTGCAGACAAAATGATTTATTCCATGCCTGCGAAGAACAACCACGCTGCACCCAGTATTGTGCAATACGATGATGCAACGATAATGATTTCGCCTGACATCGGACAGAGCACACTCATTGACCTAGCGGGCAAAGAAGTCCAAGGGAAGTTCATACCACCATCAACACACTTCTATTTCTCACCCAGCCGCAAGACTCTTATCTACCACGATTACCTACCGCCGACTGGCATTACCACAATCATGGTGCGCGATATGAATACAGGCAAAGTGGTTGCAGTCAAAAATAATGGCGAGGGACGTGCTTCGACTTGCTTCAATCCAACATGGGGGAAAGATGAGCAATTTGCGTACTGCAATTCTGATCACTACGCGTTTCCGACTGAACTACTTCGGATTCGTGTAGCAGATGGGTCTTATCAGATGATTCCTCTTGAAGCTGACCCAGGTGCTTTCTTCCCAGAATACGGTGTCGCGTTCCATACGAAGTGCAGCTTCGGTGGTGGTGATGTCGCGGCGCCCTGTGCGCTTTCAGTAAAAAATGTCCAAACGGGGCAAGAAACGCTCTTGGTATCGCGCGATCAAACCACGATCTTTTTCTCATCCTTTGATGGAAGAAGGATTGTCTATACCATTGCGGACGAAGGCACCTACATTGCTGACCTCATTGATGTACAGGGGACAAAGAGAAAGCTAGGCGACGGTTACGCGGTTGCTTTCTCGGAAGACAGGCAAAACTTTGCCCTCGTTGCGGATAAGTGGGAAGGCTCTGATATTACCGATACGACGAGCGCTGTAGATGCCGAAGGTATCAATACGGTCAGATTGTTCTCAGAACTCCGTGGCCATTCACCTGAACCATCCTTTGTTGGCTGGTTTGAGTAAGTCCTACGTTCATCGCAAGAGCGGAGGCGGGCAACTTCGTCTATTGCAGTTTCCGATGCGCAACTTACGGCCAATCGAGAGAGTGGAAAGAAGGGCGGTGCCAAGACGGCCGCAGGGAAGGCTGCACTCAAAATGAATGCGCTCCTTCCCGACTTCCTCAACATCGCTTGTATTTGGCATGGACTGCGTATACTCTCTTTTCGCTCTTCACATGGCTTCACATCCACGTAGTTTCATCCATCAGCCAACGGACGCTGACTTGAAGGCGTTCCCCGAAGCGATCAAGCACCTTGTAAAAAAGGGGCGTGAACAGCGCTATGTCACGCATCAGGAAATCTTGCAGGCTGTGCCGAATGCCGAGGAAAATATCGACTTGCTCGACGATGTCTACACGCTCTTTGTCGACCTTGGCGTTGACGTTATCGATGTCAAAGACACGCTCATTTGGCAGCGGAAATCCAGCGGCAAGAGCACACAGTCGCCGGAAGAAGATTCCGGCACTGGGGCCATCACTGCGGCAGATAGCGACGATGAATCGCTCGAAGTCGTTGCGACGGCGGGTATTCGCTTAAAAGACGAGAAGCAGACAACTGAGGCCGACAAGAAGCGGCGCAAGGAGCGCGAAGTGGATTTGCTCGAGATCAGCAACGACTCGGTACGCATGTATCTGTCCGAAATCGGTCGTGTTCCGCTCATCGACGCGCGCAAAGAAGTCGAGTTGGCTCGGCGCATCCGCAAAGGCGACTCGAGTGCCAAGCAGCAGCTTGCCGAGGCCAACCTGCGTCTGGTTGTCTCCATCGCAAAAAAATATATTGGCAGAGGATTATCGTTTTTGGATTTGATTCAAGAAGGCAACATCGGTCTCTTCCGTGCCGTCGAGAAGTTCGACCCAGAGCGCGGGTTCAAGTTCTCCACGTACGCCACGTGGTGGATCCGTCAGGCCATCACGCGCGCTATCGCCGACCAGGCGCGCACCATCCGTATCCCTGTGCACATGGTCGAGACCATTAACAAGCTCACCCACACACAGCGTCGGCTGGTACAAGAACTAGGACGCGAGCCAACGGTCGAGGAGCTGGCAGTCGAAATGGAGATGGACATCAAGAAGGTGCGCCACATTCAAAAAATTTCTCAGGATATCATTTCGCTCGAAGCTCCCGTGGGGTCCGAGGAAGACAGCAAGCTGGGAGACTTTATCGAGGACGAAGAAGCAGTGAATCCTTTCGATGCCACCAACCGCCAGCTGCGCAAAGAGAACGTGCATGCGATGCTCGAGTATTTGACACCCAGAGAACGCAAGATCATCGAAATGCGTTTTGGGCTGAAAGATGGCATTGGCCACACGCTGGAGGAAGTCGGCAAAGAGTTCAGTGTGACCCGCGAACGCATCCGTCAGATCGAGGCCAAGGTTCTGCAGAAGCTGCGCGATCATCCGCGTTCCGCATGCATCCGCGAGTACGGCGCCGGGAAAGGCAGCGGCTTCGCCATGCCGAACTTCATGACAGGCAACCTGTGCCCGGAGTGCCGCAAGGGTACGCTGGTCGAAATTCATCAAGCCGGAAAAACCTTTCGCAAGTGTGATCGTTGCGCGTACACTATGGACGAAAACAGGAACGCGTAACCTTCTTTTTGCCTGACTGTCATGCCCAAGACCTTAAGTCATCTGCTGCTGGAAAGTTGGCGATTGTTCGTTGAGAAAGCAAAAGTCATCGCCGTCGCCGCTGTTGTATTTTCGTTGCTCATCGCCGCATCGCAAGCGTTCTTTGCACGTCAGATGGAAAGCCGCGCCACTGCCATCGCAACAGATGCAGGCATGACCAGAGAGGAACTCGATAGCGAAGTGGAAACTCAATTTGCCGGGAAATCTTTCGACGAGATTGCGAAAACAGTACAAACCATCCAGCAACATGACGCGCAGGGACAGGCGAACCCCGATCAAAAGCAATCCAGGCGAGAGCAGGCTGTCAGTCGGTATGTTCTTCTTTCGGGTCCGATATTCTTCGCATCGACTCTCGCGAGCATGACGATTGTCTTCGTTGCGAGCATTTTCTTTCTCGTATTAGCCGTCCAGGGCCAGGCGTCTGCGTACGAAATGGCTCTTCGTGTCGTAAGCGTCATCGTGCCGATATCCGCCATCTGGCTGTGGTCGCTTGTCCGGGCGTTCGTGTGGATTCCGTTCGTCGGTTTTGTTACGGGTGCGTACTTCCTGCCTCGGTTTCTGTTTGCGCCCGTGATCTTCCTCAAAAACGGCAAAGGCGTTTTTCGCAGCGTAACACTCAGCCACACTTACACGCGCGGAGCATGGCTGCGCATCGTCGGTACCTTGTTTTCGTTTGGACTGATGGCGCTTGCGTTCGTCTGGGTCAGCACACTCGTGGCCATGGCGATAGGGCTGTTTTCGTTCAAGCTCGCATTGTTCTTCTGGCTGCTGATGAGCCAGCTCGTCATCGCGTTTTCGATGATCTTCTTGGCGAAGATGGGGACAGGATACATGCAGAAGTTGTAAATTAAAAATTCCGATTCTTTCAGTGTACAATCCCTCTATGCCCGATTTTGAGAAACAATGGCAATTGCTCAACGCCGCTCAGCGCACTGCCGTGGAGGCCATCGAAGGCCCTGTCATGGTCGTCGCAGGCCCGGGGACAGGCAAAACGCAGGTCGTTGCCATGCGTGTTGCAAATATTCTGCGCAAAACGCAGATCCGGCCGGGCAACATCCTGTGCCTGACGTTCTCGGTGAGCGGAGCGACTGCCATGCGCGAGCGGCTGCGCGCGTACATCGGCGCCGATGCGTACGGCGTGACCATCAGCACTATCCACGGATTCTGCGCCTCCATCATCGATCGTCACCCGGTGGCGTTCTCGGACTGGGCGGCCCGGCAGCAGCTCTCCGATGTCCAGCGTTACCAGTTGCTCCAGGGCGTGATCGATGCTGTGTCGCCCGGCGCGTTGATCAATCCCAAGGATCCCTACGGGCGGATCCCCGACATCTTGTCGAGGATCAGTGATTGCAAGCGCGAAGGAAAAACGCTTGCCGACTTGCGGCGTGTCGCTGACGAGTATGAGAAGGTGATGGCAGGCAAGAGTCGCAAAGGCACCAAGCAGCACGAGAAAAATCTCCTCGCCGCGCGCAAGTTCCGCGAGTTGGTCGATATCTTCGATCAGTACGCCCAGGCGCTTACCGCGCGCGGGGCCTACGACTACGACGATATGATTCTGGTCGTCCTGCAGGCGCTGGCCGAAGAGGAATGGATGCTACTGTCAATGCAAGAGCGCTACCAGTACATCCTGGTCGATGAGGCACAGGATTTAAACGGCGCGCAGTGGCGGGTGATCGAGCGGCTCACCACCTACGATGCGGTGCCGAACGATCCGAACTTTTTGCTGGTGGGAGACGACGATCAAGCCATTTACCGTTTTCAGGGTGCGAATCTGGAACACATGCTCGACTTCCATGCGCGCTTTCCGCAGGCTCCTGTCATCGCTCTGACAACGAACTACCGTTCGACGCAGTCCATCCTGGATGCCGCCGGACGATTGATTGCCCATAACGAAGAGCGACTTGTGGGTCGCATCTCGGGGCTGACAAAAGACTTGATCGCCGCGACGAAGGAGAAGGGCACGGAGCCCGTGTTGCTGCGCGCCGTCTCCGATGCCGCTGAGTCGTGGTTGATTGCGGATCTTGTCGAGGAACGACTGAAGTCTGGCATTGCACCTGAGGAACTTGCCGTGTTGGTCCAGACCAACGCGGAGCTCTTTCCACTCTACGATGTTCTGCGCGCACGAAACATTCCGGTCATCCTGGAGGGCAAGTCTGACCTGCTCACGCATCCGATTGTTTCGCAGGCGGTAACGATCCTTAGGAGCCTTGTTCGCATGACAACGTCGAGTGCTCTGCTGCCAGCCCTCGCCTGCGACTGCTTCGGCTGTCACCCTGCGGACATCGCGCGCGTTGTGGCGAGCGCACGCGAGCGGGAACGCAGCTCCCACGACACGCTCCTCGAGCTGGAGACACTGAGCTTGCCGCTGACCGACTCTCTGTCGCTCATCCGCGCCCGCGACACGCTGTTGGACTTGGCTCAAAAGCAGCAGATCCGGACGGTGCTCGAAACGGTCGAGCATGTGTTGCGAGAGTGCGGACTTACGCAAGCGGTAAGCGATAAGCGGGTAGCGAGTAGCAAAGATGTTAACCGCTATTCGCTATCCGCTACCCGCTTGTCTCTCGATCCCCTCGACCTCGCCGCCATCGAAGCGTTCTTCAACTTCGCCAAGCAGCGCTGCCTCGACCATCCCTCGCTGTCGCTTGCCGAGTTCATCGCCGATCTTGCGCTCTATGCAGATCCCCAGTTCTCACAAGTGCGTGTCACGTACCGGTTGCCGCATCTGGTCAGCGCCGGCGTTCGGCTCATCACCGCGCACCAGAGCAAGGGTCTCGAGTTCCATACCGTCATCCTCAGCAGTTTTCGCGATGGTCACTGGGATCGCCGCCGCAATCCCTCGATGCTGTCGATCCCTGAGGATTTGCTCTTCGGATGGCAGAAGGATCAGAAGAGTTTCGAGAAGCACCAAGATGAACGGCGCGTGACGTACGTGGCCATGACCCGCGCCAAGCGTGAGCTCCTCTTTGTTTGTCCGCGTGAATTCGCCGTCGGCGAGCGAAGCAGAATGGTTTCCCCGTCGGCCTTCTTCGCCGAAGCTGGTCCGCTTGCCGAGCGTGACGGTGTGCTGAAGAATCCCAGTGAGGCATCGCTCCTGCTCCTCCAGCCAACGCGAGAAATGGACGCAGAGCTGCGTGCGTATTTGACTGAGCGGATAAAGACCTTCGCGCTGTCGCCGACGTCGCTGACACGCTTTCTGCGCGATCCGCTGGAGTTTCGGCGCGTCGACCTCCTCGGCCAGCCCGAGGCGTACGATGAGAAGAAAATTCTGTCGATGGGGTACGGCACCGCAGTGCACTGGGCGCTGAAGGAATGGGCGGTCGCCCAGCAAAAGGGGACCGAGTTTTCGCTACAGGATTTCCTGCGTGCCTTTCAGTGGAATCTCACCGAGCGCAATGCATTGACCGACGTCCAGCGCAGCCGCCTCTTATCCCAAGCAGAGGTTGCGTTGCCGGCCTACTTCGCCGAGCGGCTGGAGAGTGAGACGCCTGTTCTGCATGCGGTGGAGCGCGACTATCGCAGCGAACTTGGCGACGACGCCATCAAGGGCAAGATCGACCGCATAGACCGATTTTCCGAAACCTCTGCCGATGCCATCGTCATCGATTACAAGACCGGTCGGCCCAAGGCCGAATCCGAGATCCGCGGCGGACTGGAGCCGGGCAAAATCTCGCGCACGGGCGAGGGAGAGCTCTTCCGCCAGCTGGTGTTCTATGCTTTGCTCCTCGAACTCTCCGATCCGCTGCTGGTACCCCAGGTCTTCGCGCTCGACTTCATCGGCGAGCGTGGCGAGGAACCCATCCGTCGCGAATTTTCAGTCACGATGGCCGAGAAAAGTGATCTGCGGAAGCTGATTACAGCAGTATGGACGAAGGTGAAAAATCTGGATTTCTCGCAACTGCAAGACCAAGAACAGGCTTGATTAATTTTTTGCTTGCCGGAACGGCATTCACTCCAATAGATGCAGACCTACCTCGGCGTTGAACCATCGCTCCAGTTTACCGCGGAGGATCGACAGCTTCTTTTCGCACGTCGTCTTTTCTAAGCACGCGCTGCATGCACCAAGCATCTCACATGGGGGAGGAAGCTCTGCATCAGACGTTGCTGCAAAATACGTGACAGAACGAAATCCATTTGCTAGTCTGCCGTCCTTTATGAGCAAAGCTCCCCGCAACAAACCGGATAATTCCAAGATCGAGAAGGATATCCAAGATACGCTGAGGGCATCGGTGACTTTTTCGAGTGTGCAGTGGATTCGTCGTGCATTTCGCGATCTTTTTCTTTGCACTGTTGTGGGCATTACCGGGTGGGAAATGAATGATATATGGAGAGGTGAGAAAACCTTGCCTACCAAAAGTTTCATCAGCTTTTTCAGCTTTGCTGTTGTCCGAACGGGTGTTCGCACATTTGAGAATTCGCTCAAGAATAGTTTGCTGCATGCACGACAGAAGTTTCCTCATCAGTACGACCAAGCCCTTGGGAAGTTTCAGGATACTCTGGAGCAACACGTGCAAAGCGGCAGCATGTTCCATGCAGAACTTTTGTGTGAGCTCCGCAAATATACTACCCGGTTATCCATCGACGATGATCTGAGAGCTGCCCTCAAGAACCTTCAAGAATCTTCCGACAAAGAAGAAGATTCGGCATCACCCAAAGTCAAACCTCCCATGCCTTCCTTCCTGGACGACCTGGAATCAGATGAGGATGACGAAGATTCGGAACTTTGTGACGACGATCGTCTGGGACTTGAAGAAGACGGTGATGATGAATATGACGACGATTGGGACTCTGAGAAAGACTGAGTCCATCATCCTGACCATTTACTTTTCGCTACAAAGAAATGACCTGAAGTGTTCCAGCGCCCTTCCCCTGTGGCTTGTACTATTTTTTTGTTCAAGAGAGAGCCCTGAGAATACACGTTTGTAACCATCGGGCTTAAAACAAGCCGACAATGGTAAGCCGGGGAGATACTCAGCCTCCAATTCATCGGTAATCATCCCTTCGCATATGCCCTCGAATGTATGCGCTTGTCCGCGTGGGTCAATGTATGCAAGCGAGCAGACGAACCGTGCGCGTTTGTTTTTTTCACCGCGCATGCGTTTCAAGAAATATTCGATCCACTGCTGGTCAGTCGCCTGCGGCCCGGCGCCCCAACGTCGAGTATGGATGCCAAGTTCGTCTTGCAGCGCTTCGACGATGATCCCAGAGTCATCCGCAAGCGAAGGCAAGCCTGTCGTTTTGAAGTAATACAAGGCTTTCAGTGCCGCGTTCTCGGCGAATGTTTCTCCTGATTCATGGGGCGCATCCGGAATCGACGATAATTCTTGCAGTGCCAGCGTGTCGACGGCTACACCTGTCAGCGCTTCACGAATTTCTGTAACCTTGCCGGGGTTGGTTGTTGCAAGCAGAAGCTGCATAAGCGAACGATAGCCGATTGTTACACAGCCGACTCTGAAGCCATTTTTTCGATATACACCTTCCGCGCCTTTGCTCCGTCCGACGGTCCGATGATGCCCTTCTCTTCCATGATGTCGAGCAGTCGCGCTGCCCTGGCATAGCCGACTTTCAGCTGACGCTGCAACAAGCTCGCCGACGCTCTGCCTGTTTCTTGCACAATGCGCACTGCGTCGAAGAAAAAATCGTCGCCACCGTTATCGTCGGCATCCAAGTCGATCATCGGCATGCCTCCGGGAGCCCCCGGTTCGTTGCCTTCGCCGAGAGTAATCTCTTCGGTCAACATGCCTCCGCCTGCGACTTTCACGGCGTTGATCACGCGCTCGATTTCTTTGGTCGAGATATAAATGCCCTGGATGCGCACGGGGTTGGGTGTCGATGCGGTCATGTAGAGCATGTCGCCTTTGCCGAGCAGGTCCTCTGCCCCTATGCCGTCCAAGATCGTCCGCGAGTCGACCGCACTGACCACACGGAACGCGATGCGTGTGGGGATATTGGCCTTGATAAGGCCTGTGATGACGTCCACGCTCGGGCGCTGTGTGGCGATAATCAGGTGCATGCCGACGGCGCGTGCCATCTGCGCGATGCGCGCGATCATCGTTTCTGTATCTTTGCGGTGTTGGCGCATCATCAAGTCCGCCAGCTCGTCGATGACAATGACGATGCGTGGGAGCATTTTCTCTTCGTTATCTTGTTTGGCGTTGTACTCGGCCAGGTTGCGCACACCGGTTTCGGAGAATCTGTGGAGCCGTCGTCCCATTTCCGCCAGTGCCCAGCGTAGCGCTTGCAATGCTTTCTCTGACTCGGTGATGACCGGCGTCAGCAAGTGTGGGATGCCGTTATAGGGCATCAGCTCGACGCGCTTGGGGTCGACTAAGATGAACTTCAGCTCATGCGGCGCGTTCTGGTACAACAGCGAGATCAGCAGCGCGTTCATCGAGACGGATTTTCCAGCACCTGTCGCTCCGGCGATGAGCAAGTGCGGCATGTCTTCTATAGTCGCAACGAATGACTCTCCGGATACTCCGCGTCCGAGCGGAATAGTCAGCGGCGAGTCCGACTGGCGAAACACGCTCGACTCCAGCAACTCGCGCAAATACACAGTGGAACGCTTCTCGTTTGGCATCTCGATGCCGACGAGCGACTTGCCGGGGATGGGCGCCTCGATGCGCAGGCTTTGCGCGGCCAATGCCAGTGCCAAGTCGTCTTTCAGGCTCTCGATCTTGCTCAATTTTATTCCCTCCGCCGGTTGCAGCGTGAACTGCGTGACGGTTGGCCCGGGGTGCGCGTCTTTCATCGTCACATCGATGTCGAATTCTTTCAGCTTTTCTTTGATGCGCGCGGCCTGGAGCTTGAGTTCTTCGTCTTTGACTTTCAGTTCGCTGTGTTTGAAGTCGAGCAAGTCGAGCTCTGGAAATTTCCATTCTTCGAACCTCGTGTCGTTCATCTGCAGCAAATCGGCGTTTTTGGCCGCAGCTGCGGTCTTGAATCTCTCACTCCTGGCCTTTTGTTCGTCATTGTTGTGATCGACAAATGCGGGGCGAACGATGTTGATGTCTGTGTGCTTCTCGTCCTGCTCGACCAGATCTTTGCCCGACAGGACTTTCTTCACGAACTCCGATGCGACTGCCTCGGTCAAAGATTCATCATCTTCGTCTTCTTCTTTGCGCTTTTTCGAAGGTTCGGTGAGTTCTTTGACGCGTGCGATAAGACCCAGCACATCCGGCTCGAAGGTGATGAACAGCCCGACGAGCATCGCAGTGCTCAAGATGACATAACCGACTTGCGCGCTCAAAAACGTGGCGAACGGAAAAGCGACCATAAAGCCCACGGCACCTCCAAGCGAGTCGCGTTGATCGGCGATGTCCATGAGTGGCGCTCGCAAGTGTACGATGCCGAGGAACGCGAATAGGCACAATAGCAGTCCGTATGTCCGCTTGAGCTCGGTCTTGTGCGTGCGCGCCATGAACAAAAATGCCCCGAGCAGCAGTAAGAAGATCGGGAACAAAATGCTCCACGCCCCAAAGAAGAACGTCAGCACAGTGATGATGCCGTTGCCGACCGGCCCTGCGTTTCCGCCCAGAGCGAGCATCAACACGAGCCCCAGACCCATCGAGACTGCCGCTTTGACCTGTCGCCACGTGTGCTCCTTTAAGGCCAGGTGACTGGCTGCCTTCCGTCGCTTGTTTTTCCTGCGTTTGCTGGCCATGCACAGGATTGTAGCGCAAGGATGACGAAGGGAAAAGCACAACGAGAGGGGGGAAATCGAAGAATATTGAGAAGAAATCGAGGAAATCGAAGAAGAGTTGCTTAAAGATCTCCTCGATTTCCTCACAATTTCGTCAATCTATACCCCCTCACAATCTTCAATACTTCCCTATACCCCGGCATCCATCGTTCGACTTCGTTCCAGAACGCTTTGGAGTGGTTCGGGTGCGACAAGTGGCAGAGTTCATGCAGGATCACGTAATCCAAAGCCGCTGTCGGCAAGAACAAGAGTGCCGTATTCAGCATCACACCACTTCTGGAACAGCTGCCCCACTTGGAGCTGGCAAAGCGCAGTCGAAACGAAGAAATATTCTCCTGCAGCGTTCGGTCGTTGATCGCATGCAGTCTCTGCAGGATTGAGTCGTATTCCGCATCGGCAAGGGCTCGCCAGAGCAGCCTGTGCAGTCGCCGTTTCGAGTACGACGCCGGAAGGCGGACATCCCAGTCGCCGGTTTCGTCGATGCGTACTCGTAGTGTTTTCCCGTTGCTGATCTTCAGCACATGACGCTTGCCATCGCCAAGTGTGAGAACAGTGTCTCGCCGATGCTTGACGATATCCTCAAACGGGTTGACCAGCTGTGTGGACCGCATGCGCACGAACGCTTTCCCGATGCGCCGCAGCAACGACTCGATGTGCTGTTGCTCCTGCCGGACACTCAAGCCGCCTGCCAAGCGTATCAGCACGTGTTCCTGCGTGCATATCGCGCGCGAACAACGGTTGCTTGTTCGCTCAACGAGATAGGGGATTGGCGGAGGAATCGATGAACCTGACATGACGGGAATTATGGATTAAGAAGTAAGAATTAGGAATACTTGTTGTTCTTAATGCTTAATGCTTACTTCTTAATTCTTTCCAGCTTTCTCTTACCATCTGTTACCATGGGCCGTGCAATGAGCAAACTTCTCATCGTCGGCGGCAGAGGCTACCTTGGAGGACACTTGAAAATAGCTTTTCCTGATGCTGTCATGCCATCCGTCGATATTGCCGATCAGCAGGCTGTCAGCGCGTTGCTGGACAACGAGAAACCCGACATCGTCATCAACGCCGCGGGCAAAACAGGCCGCCCCAACGTGGACTGGTGCGAGACGCATACACTCGAAACCATCCGCAGCAACGTCACCGGCCCTCTTGTGTTGCTCGACGAATGCGCGAAACGCAGTATGTATTGGGTGCACATTGGCTCGGGCTGCATTTACGAGGGCGACAACGGCGGAGCAGGATTTTCAGAGGAAGACGAGCCGAACTTCACCGGCAGCTTCTATGCTAAGAGCAAGCTGTGGACAGACCGTATCCTTGCCGAGTTTCCGGTGCTCCAGCTACGCCTGCGCATGCCGTTCGATGGCACGGCACATGAGCGAAACCTGATCAACAAACTCAAGAAATACACGAAACTGCTCGATGTGCAAAACTCCATCACGTATTTACCCGACTTCGTGACTGCTATCCAGACTCTCATCGACAAGCGCGCGACGGGTATCTACAACGTCGTCAACCCCGGCTCGCTCTCGCCGTACGACATCATGAGCGAATATCAGCGCGTGATAGATGCCTCGCAGCCGTGTGAGCCGCTTTCACTGCGGGATTTACCGAGTGTAGTGAAGACCGGGCGCAGCAACTGCATTCTGTCGTCGAAAAAACTTGCTGAAGAAGGCCTTGTCATGCGCCCGGTGCAGGAAGCATTGCGATTGGCGCTGGAAGAGCTGAAGACAAGCAAACCTTAGTGTCCGGCGTTGTATTCGCCATAGCCTGTGCTCGGAGCTTGTTGAGGCACAGCCACAGCACTCAGTGCTGTGGCATGGGGCCAAATACCCAACTCTGCAGCTGCTCGCTCTTCGCGCGTGATACGCTCATCACCTGCTAATATTTTTGCAATGTTCGATCTCATAGAAATCGGAGCACCGCTGCCATCGAGCAGTGGCGCCAAAGGGCTCACCCAATCCGGAAGATGACGCATCTTTGCAAAATCCATCGAGTGTTGAGTCACTATTCGTCTCAGCTCTGCATCTTCTTCTCCCGATAAAGGATCACCTCTTCCGTATTTGCGCTCAGTCAACTCCAAACGACGATCATTCATTGCCGCAAGATCAGATTGTGTCGAACCAGAAAGCATGGATTCAGACATGAGTGAATTGGGGGTATTGGTGCCGTATTTTGGAGAAACAACGGCTATTGTCAATAGGTCATAAGCCGTTGACACGATCATTGTTGATAACTATACTTTGCCACTCTAATCATTTCACTTTCGTATCATTCGATGTCTAAAAAAATTTCCAGCAACCATGCCGACCAGGTGATAGCCTTGCTGTTTGGCATCAGCCGACTCATGCGATCCAAGATGACCCGGGCTTCCGGCAACGATCATGTCAACTGGTTGCAAATCCATGCACTGTTCTTGATTGATGAGCACAAGGGTTTAACGATGAAAGAACTTGCACAGTCGTTGATGGTCACTGCGCCCACGGCGACTGCGTTCGTAAACCGGTTGGTGCGAGGCACATTGGTACGACGCTCATCCGATCCCACCAATCGCAAACTGGTTCGGTTGCATCTGACTGCCGCTGGCCTGCGCATGATGAAGACGAAACTGCGAGAGAAGCAACGGCTGATGCGCGAGGTCATCGACATTCTTCCTGCAAAAGACCAGCGCGAACTTGCTCGTATCTTCAAGCAATTACTCGATTCCCATTTCCGCACTTCCGTATGAGTACCATTCTCGCCTATCCAAAAAAAGCATGGGCCGTGGCCCGTCGACGACCAAAAACTTCGATTGCTATTCTCGTTGTGTTGCTCATTGGTGGAGTCGCATACGCCGCTTCGGGACCTAGGCAGCCAACGTACGTTACGGCAAAAGTAGTGAAGGGCGACTTGGTGCAGACAGTTGAAGCCGTTGGAACAGTTGTCTCTGAGCGTGATCTGCGGTTGCAGTTTCCGATGATGGACGTCGTTGCAAGCGTCTCTGTCAGAGAAGGAGACAACGTGAAGGCAGGGCAAGTACTTGCAGCTCTTCGCGCGGGAAGCCTGGCGGCGAGTGTAGCGAGTGCGTCGGCAAACTTGCAGTCGGCAGTGGCCCAAATGCAAGCATTGGAGCAGGGGTCCAGGCCCGAGGACATCGCTATCTACGAAGCGCAAGTCGCCAACAAGCGCGCATCGCTCGATGGCGCCAAACAGACGCTCAAGAATGCCGAGGACAGTTTGAAACTCTCCGAGCAGAAGTTGGCTTCGCTGAGGTCCGAAACATCGATCAGTCTGTCCGGAGAAGTCGCCACAGCGAGCAGCACGATCACGCAGCAGCTGGCTGTCGCGAAAACCGCAATGATCACGATTTCGTCGGTCTTCAACAGCAATGACATCCAAGATGCGGTGATCAAGTCGGGCACGCTCCAGTACGAGCTGATGCGCAAGCAACGCGATGCGGCCGAACTGGCGATCGATGCTGCTCAGCAGCATGCGTCCACGGCGCTCGATTACCAGTCGGCGTTGCGTTCACTCGAAGCATCGCGTCTCGCAGTCGGACAATCATCGGACGCGTTGAACCGGGCGTATGACGTTGTCTCCGCCTTGGCGACCACGAGTTACTTGACCAACACGGGCAAAGAAACGCATCTGGCGACACTCGCTGCCCAGCGCACGAGCATGCAGGCAGCACTTGCCAAACTCGATGCCGCTATCAAGAGTCTTCGTGACGCATCGGCGAATTTTGACACCAGGATCATCACAGAAGAAAGTACGGTGTCATCGCTCAAGGGTACGCGTGACAAGGCCAAGGCTGATATCACTACGTACGAAACGTCGCTGAGGATCGATCAAGCGCAGCTGGACCTCAAGCGTGCTCCGCCACGCCAGACGGATGTCGACGCCGCTCGCGCACGCGTGCGTCAGGCGCAGGCCGACGTTGCGCGCGCCTCGGCGCAGTACAACGATACGATTTTGCGTGCTCCGGTCGACGGTGTCATTACGAAAGTCAGCGTCAAAGCCGGCGAGATGCGTCCGGCCGACTCTGCAGTCACCATGCTCGGTGACAGCCCGTACCGCATCGAGATGTTCGTGTCGGAGATCGACGTGCCCAAGGTCCTGGCCACACAGAGTGGTTCCATAGAGCTCGATGCCTTTCGTGGGACGAACTTCCAGTTGTACGTCAGCGATATCGACGCAGCGCCGACTGATCGCGACGGCGTGTCCAAGTATCGCGTCAAGCTGGACTTTCGTCACACGCATGACGAACTCAAGATCGGCATGACGGGCGACGCGCGCATCATCACTGGCATGCGCCAGGGAGTCATGAGCGTGCCGCAGCGAGCTGTGCTCGACAATGCAGATGGCGCCAAGGTCGTTCGGATCCTCAAACCCGATGGCAAAACCGTCGAAGAGCGCACGGTGCAAACCGGCATGGACGCCGAAGGAGGATATAGAGAAGTCAGTGGAGTGGAGGAAGGGGAAACTGTGATTGTGTTGATCACGAATTAAGAATTAAGAATTCTCCACTTGTCATCATTCAGAAATTTTATTCAGAATCAATACGTACTCCTAATTCCTTAATTCCTAATTCGTAATTCTGTCGCACTCATGTCCTCTCTCATTCAAACCATCAATCTCTCGAAATCGTATTTCAATGACGAAGTAGAAACCCCCGTGCTGTTCGATATCAATGTAACCATCGAGAAAGGCGAGTTCGTGGCGATCATGGGACCCTCGGGGTCTGGCAAGTCGACACTGATGCACATTCTTGGATTTCTCGACATGCAGACCGGCGGGCAGTATTTGTTCCAGGGCGAGCCGACGATAAACATGAACGATGACGCACTTGCGCGAATACGCGCAACCAGAGTCAGTTTCGTCTTTCAAGCGTTTAATTTGCTGCCCAGGACGACTGTGCTGCAAAACGTGTTGCTGCCTCTGCTCTACCACCCGACGATTCCGGAGTCGCAGCGGCTCGAAAGGGCGCTCAAGGCAGTGGAAGCCGTAGGTCTGACCGATCGCAAAGATTATCTGAGCAGCCAGCTCTCCGGCGGACAGAAGCAGCGTGTGGCCATCGCCCGTTCTCTGGTGACAGACCCGGATGTCATCTTCGCCGATGAGCCCACAGGCAACCTGGACTCCGCGTCCGGCATCGCGGTGATGCAGGCGCTGCAGAAACTCAACGAAGACGGTCACACCATCATCCTGGTGACTCACGAGAGCGCGACTGCGGCACATGCGCGCAGGATCATCAGAATCAAAGATGGGAGAATTGAGTCTGATAAAAAAGATTTTGCGCGAGTCATTGCAGGAAGGAGTAACAAATTGAAATAATTAAAAATTGTAAATTTCAAATTTCAAATTTTCGCGCATGCGTCTCAACGATACCTTCCATTCGGCCTTCAAAGGTGTGACTGCCAACGTCGGACGGTCGCTACTGACCATGCTCGGCATCATCATCGGTGTTGGTTCCGTCGTGCTCATGAGCTCGATAGGGGATAGCATGAAAGGCGTCATACTGGGTCAAATCAGCAGTCTCGGAGCCAAAAGCATGGTCATCTTCCCCGGTCAGCAGCAAGGCGGCCCCAACGCCGTATCCACCGGCCATGACAGCCTGACGTTCGAGGATGTGCGCGAGCTGGAAAAACTCAAGACCATCACGACTGTCGCGCCGGTGGTGTTTATCCCGGGCACTTCGTCGTACGGCAACGAAGAAGCGCATCCGCAGGTCTTCGGCGTGACGACGGAATTCTTCGAGAACCAGAACATCGCACCCGAGCGTGGCCGCTTTCTGGATGCGAGCGACAACAACGGTGCCAAGTCCGTTGCGGTGCTCGCTCCTGATGCGCAGGAGAAACTGTTCGGACTCACGGACCCCATCGGCAAGCGCGTCAAGATTGGCGAACAGCATTACACCGTCATCGGCCTGTCCAAGCCGCTCGGTTCTCAGTTTTTCCAGAACGCCGACGACCGCATCTACGTTCCGTTCACGCTCGCGAAAATCGTCACCGGCCAGAAGTTCGTCAATTACATCACCATGAAGGCCACCGGCAGCTTCGACATCGCGTTCGATGACGTTAAATCATTGCTTCGGCAGCGACACAACATCGACAATCCGATTGACGACCCGACGGAAGACGACTTTATCGTGCGCTCATCCGAACAAGCCAGCCAGATCCTCAGCATTGTCTCTGTTGGCCTCACGGCGTTCATCACGACCATCGCCACGATCTCGCTGGTTGTCGGCGGCATCGGCATCATGAACATCATGTTGGTCTCCGTGACGGAGCGCACGCGCGAGATCGGCCTGCGCAAGGCGCTGGGTGCCTTGCATCGAGACATCTTGCTGCAGTTTCTCTGCGAGTCGATCGTGCTCACGGTCATCGGCGGAATCATCGGCATTGTGCTCGGCATCGTGCTCGCGTTTTTCGCGTCACTGCTCGTTGGCAGCTTGCTCTCCACATATCATTTTAGCGTGTCGACCGGAGCGATCGTCGTGTCTCTACTGATGGCTGTCATTACTGGTATTGTTTTTGGCATTTCCCCAGCAAGAAAGGCAGCGGCGCTGCATCCGATGGAAGCTTTGCGTTATGAATAAGTATTAGTACCCTTCGTCCAACTTCTTTCAATGCTTCTCTCCGACCTCATCACTACGGCTTTCGCGGGCATCACCGTCAACAAAAAACGGTCGCTGCTCACCATGCTCGGCATCATCATCGGTGTTGGTTCCGTCGTGCTCATGGTCTCCGTGGGGCGCAGTTTCCAAAACTATATTCTTGAGCAAATCGACTCGATTGGTACGAACACGATTGATATCTTTCCGACCGGACTCGAGAAATTTGGCGGCAACTTGGACTCGCTCACAGTCGATGACTACGAACAGATTCGAAAACTCTCGACGGTCGAGAGCGTTGCGCCGGTCATCTTGGTCGGAAAACCTGTGAAGTACGGCAAAGAAGAAGCCAGTCCGATGATCATGGGCACCAAGCGCGAGATTTTTGCCAACTACAGCCTAAAGCTCGACAGAGGCAGACTGCTGTCCGATACCGACGAGCAGGGTGCTAAGTCCGTTGCAGTGCTCTCGGCACAAACAGCGACCGATTTGTTTGGCAACCTCGACCCCATCGGCAAGCGAGTGTCTATCGGTGAGTCGTCGTACACCGTCATTGGCACACTGCAAAGCTTGGGCTCGCTCTTGCTGCAAGACTTGGACAAGCCCGTATACATACCGTTTTCTACGGCTCGCGCAGCAACCGGGCAGAAGTACCTGACCTACATGACGCTCAAGTCCGTCGGCGACGCCGACGTTGCGAAGCAGGACATCACCATGGTCTTGCGCCAGCAACACCGCATCAAAAACCCCGCCAATGACCCGGACAAAGATGACTTCGTCGCCCGTTCCGCGGAACAAATCACCGGCATCGTGAGCTCTGTCACCATGGGACTCACGATCTTCTTGTCGCTTGTGGCGGGCATCTCGCTCATCGTTGGCGGCATCGGCATCATGAACATCATGCTGGTCTCCGTGACCGAGCGCACGCGCGAGATCGGCTTGCGCAAAGCTCTGGGTGCGCGCAAGCAAGACATCTTGCTGCAGTTTTTGCTCGAGGCCGTGTCGTTGACTCTCACCGGCGGCATCATCGGCATTGTTCTTGGCATAGGCTTCGGCTGGCTGCTTTCGTACATGGCCAACAGCCTGCTGGGAGAATTTTCTTTCGTGCTGTCCTTTTGGGCCATAGTTCTCGCGGTTGTCATGGCTGTCTCGACCGGGCTCATCTTTGGGTTGTACCCGGCGCGTCGAGCTGCGAATCTGAGTCCTATGGAGGCGTTGAGATATGAGTAGGATTTCTTGGCTTGCAGAAGGGTCAATCGCACGCAAAATTTTGGTATTCTTGTATTATCGTACAATTGAGCTATAAAATTATGGTATGTCAGGACAGAAGCACATAGGCCGGAGAGAGAATGCTGTTGATGTACTGAGTAATAGAGACTTGGAGAACGACGAAGTCGCTGAACGAGGAAAGTTCCATGTGCGTACGGCGCTTGCGGATATACAAAACATCGTCGATGGCAGAATGGCGGACTTCGCTTCATTGGCGAAGCGACTGCAAGAAAGCGGAAGCAATATTCTGAAAGACAAGCAGGTGATGGTCAGGCTGCCACCGGAATTTGCTTGGGACTTTCGCATACGACTCAATGCATTGAGTCCGATTGCTTCTGTTCAGCGGATACAGGTGATCTTGCAAGAAATGAATATCCTGCTCGATGCCGCGTTGATCCATATGCGAATGCCCCGAAGTCCACACTCGCTGCAGAACGTGAAACAAGAGTATCTTCTGCCTGAGAAGAAGGTAAAAATCGGGAAAGCGTGTGTGGATATTCGATGGATGACCCGTAGAGACATGCCCGAAGTTCTGACAATAGAGCAGTTGAGTTGCGACTATCCCTGGCTTGAAGATGATTTTATTCAAGCTTTGCGCTTGCGAAACTGCATAGGCATGGTGTCTGAATGCCAAGATGTGATAATCGGCTTCATGATATATGAGCTGCATAAAAGTTATTTAGAAGTGATCAATATGGGAGTGGCGCCTCACTGTCGTGGTCTGGGTGTCGGCTCGCAGATGATCCAGAAACTAGTCGGCAAACTTTCGAGCCATAGGCGCACTCAGATTCAGTTTCAATTGAGAGAGACGGATCTTGATGGGCAAATTTTCTTACGCTCCCAGAATTTCCGCGCAACAGAAACGCTGCCGAAACACTTTGAGGATGGCGAAGACGCCTATGTCATGATCTATTCCATTCCTGGAGAGATTTCGTCTCGAGAAGATTCTGATAATGCATGAGTGCAGAAAAGTGTTCGTTAAAGCGAATTTCTTGCATAGTATAAAAAATGGTCTATAAATACATGTATGAGAAACTTTTTCTCCACCAGAAAACCGGATTCAGCTGATCAGTTATCTGATCAGGCCAATGTTGTAAAAATGAAAACAGAGCCGCTGAAAACAAATGTTCGTTATTTACAGGACCGCCATTTGCCACAAGTCTTGCGAATCGAACAAGAGAGTTTCGGGGATTATGGCTGCTGGTCCGAAGACGTTTTTAAACGCTTGAAACAGTACAGAAATTGTATGCTCAAGGTGATCGAAGTCGATACGACAATCCTTGGCTATATGGTGTATGCATTGCAAAAGAAAGAAATCAACGTACTCAATATAGCCGTTCATCCACAGTACCGGAGACTCGGTATTGCAACGCGAATGGTTTCCACATTGATCGATAAACTTTCGCTGCAGCGGCGCAGCAAAATCGATCTTCTCTTGCGCGAGAAAAATTTCGGTGCACAGCTTTTCTTTCGTGCTCAAGGCTTTCGGGCTACAAGCGTTGTGCGCGGCTATTACGAGGATCTCGACGAAGATGCTTATGCGATGGAATACGACATCGAGAAAGGCAAACAGGTATAGCCGACAATGTTGGAAAAAGCGATCGTCGGTCGGAATAATACCAGTTCCCTTCTGATATCGCCTGTCGTGAAGCCGGTATTTAATAAAACTTCCTCTTCTTAATTCATACGTCTTCATTCATAATTCATTCGTGGGTCGGTACCGAAGCGGTCAAACGGGGCAGACTGTAAATCTGCTGGCTTACGCCTTCGCTGGTTCGAGTCCAGCCCGGCCCACCATTATGTTCTGACAGTAGTTGGCTTATGCATTAGCCGTAGAATGTTGACGAAGGAGAGAGCGGCGAAGAGAACATTGAGACCGATGAATATCCAATCGCGCATCAGGATAGAGAAGATCGCAATCACAGCACTACCCCCCATCAGTGCAATCTCGCGTTTCATCGTACCGGTATCCATAGCGAAACCGATGCCAAGCAGCACGAGTCCCACCACGAAGATTGCCGTACCATATCCCTCGAAAAGAGAGAGAGACCATATAACCAACGCAAGTCCGCTGACCGCGAGCAACGGGGTGTCATATGCATCGGGCACCTTGAGTAGCATCGATACGGTTGAGATTGCGACAAAAATTTGCAGAATGAGAAAGAAGATCGGACCACCATCGAGGTAGCCGAGGAGTGCGTAGAGGAACATGCAAGCATTACCGATTGCGAAGAGCGTGTTCTTGATGTTCGAAACCGTAGTCGCAACGCCGATAACAAGGATGAGGGAACCGAGAAGCCCAATTGCGAATCGTATATCCATATCGAGTGTGGCAGTATAAAGGAAGTTTACCTTAAGCCCGATAGCATCGGGTGCATCGCAGTCTTACACCTACGCTCTGTGGTTCACGAAAAGCCTGTACGCAAGCGAGAACAAGCCAAGTGCTGCAACGAGGGCTATCCACACACCCGGGCCGGTCTGCGCGTTCATGTTCGGCTTTTTGATAGCCATGAGAGGAGCGCCGGAGTGCAATGCGGCAGTGTTTACCGGTGCCTTTGTTGGTTTCTTGCCTGGGGTCAAAATGCCGGTCTCGAGTGCGGTTCGTAGATTGCCAACGGTAAACGGATTTGTCGGGATGTTTGTTGCATTGTCGCTAAAGTCCGGTGCGGCTGCATGCGTGGTAGTCTTGACCATACCGACGTCGATCACGGCTGTTCCGTTTTGTGTGGGTGGAGCGACAGTCGTCGTCGCACGTGAACTTTGCATTGCAAGTGTTACCGCTGTGCGCATCGACGAAGACGATGACACAGACGATACGGCAACCAAGCCCAAATGTGAGGGGATCGGAATATCCACGGCTCCTGCAACTGCAGATGACGCCGAGGAAGTCGACGAGGCTGCTCGCGCGGACGCGGCGTTAGCGAGAATGACCAGCGTGAGTGTGCTGCTTTCGGGCAGCGTTTCGGAGAAATACTCGTACGTGTTTCCGGCTGCGGAGGCAGGTACAGTAAACTCGAACGGACGGTCGAAGAGCACTTGCGTGCCCATCACATCCTGCTTGCTGTCGGACGCTTTGAGTACCTGCGGGTTGGCGTTGTTGTTTTGGACGATCAATTTGTCTCCCGGAGAGAGCGTCACGGTCGTAGGAACAAATTCTCCGAGGTCGTTGATCGTCACGGTTGTTGCTTCGTTGCCCATTCCCAAATCGCCTCGCAGCGCGTCCGCGCCGACAGAGAAGAGCAATGCGAGCACTATAACGGTGGCGATGCCGCTGACTGCCGACAATTGTCTGCGCCCGCGGTCCGACATCCCTGCCCCGTGGACTGCGTAGTTTGGTCCCGGCTGCATCGAGGCTGCAGATGTGGCAGAGCTCGGCACGCTGTGTACGGGCACTGCCTGCTCCGGTGCATCGTCGGTCGAATTCCAGCCGGAGTAGAGTTGAGAATCGCTCATGAGTGACTAGCAGGACGGTCAGAGACACCGACGAATTGCCTGTGCCAAGCAAAGGCGGTGCCGATGATGGCAGAGAGCAACAGCAAGCCCAGGAGTTGCGTGCTCATACCGGTTTCGCCGCTGATCTGGTTTCCTTGATACACCGCCACCGCGTTGCCGGTACCGCCGGTTGCAGTGACACTTCCGGCGAGCGGCGAAGTCGAAGAGTCAGGCTTTCCGGCCGTCACCGAGACTTCGTGGCTGAATGCCGACTCGAGATTCTGTTGGTTGAATGCGCGCAACGCTACGAAGTATTCCGTACCGGGTTCCAAGTCGCGCAAGATGACGCTCGTTTCGTTTTTCGTCAGGCTCCGGCGCTGGATGTACTTGCCCGAGACGCTGCCGTAGTAGACGTTGTACCCGGCGAGTTCGGCGCTCGTGAGCGGCTGCCACCCGACAAAGACGCTGTTGCCGCGTGTCGTGACTTTCAGGTTCTGCACCTGTAGCAACGAAAATACCGACAGACCTGTGGATACCGGTGCAGCGCTGGATTGCGTTGCGGTTTGCTGCACTGCTTGCACACTGCCCAGTTGCACCGTCAATGTTGACGGTCGCGCCGAGAGCAGCTGTGTCTTGCCGGTGCTGCTGTCGTGCGTGACGGCGGTTTCGCCGGATGCATTTGCTTGAAAGTTCTGAAACGAAATCTCGGTCGAGGTGCCGTCACTCTTGACGCGAAACGTCACGCGAGCGACGCGAGTCTCTTTTTGCGTCAGTGTGCCATCGGCCTTGCCACCGATCTTGATAAGACCGAGGTCTGCATCGATGTTTTCTTCATCGGCGATCGGCTGCTTCAGGGCGTCCCGCATGATCTCCACGCTGCGCGCTTCCAGCACCAGAGGGTCGTATTTCAACCAGCTGCGCACAGTCGAGATATCTTTGGGCTTGAGTGTCACCAAGACGATGTCGAGATCCAGAATGTCGCCGCCGCGCAACTTTTGTGTGCGTACATGCTGCGCGTCTAGCACCTCGAACATGGGGCATTTGGTCATGTCGGGCAAAATGCAGTGCGGTCGCAGCTCGAGCATTGTCGATGCCGACGTCTGCCCAAATGCAGTTGGGATCATCGCAGCTACGACGATTGCTGATGCGATGAGCACGGTGCCGATGCTGCGGTTGGTGTGTGTCATGGGTGGGCAATTCATCGAGTATCGATGCGTCGCAACAGTTCGATCGCGTCGTCGATAGTCAGTTGAGAGTCCTGGTTCGGGTCACCCGCAAGTTCACTGGCCGTCATCACGCGATTGCCGTTGACGATTTCCAGTATCATGCGCGCATCCAGTACGTCGACGAGATTGTCGCCGTTGATGTCACCAGCCATGCGAGTGCCGAGGGCTTGTGTCTGTCCGACGACCGAGTCACTGGCAGTCTGGATTCCTATGGCAAAGGACAAACACATGAACACGCCTATGATGGACATCAGGCGTAATGACTTCCGGGAGTAGAATGAATATGTGTGTGTCATTTCTCCTTATTATAGCCGAAAAACGGCTTTTTTTCACCGCAGTAGAGTTGATTTACTCAAGAAATAGTATCTAATATTTTCTGGAAGCTAAACACCTGTAAAAAGACCCATGTGCAGCTGAACAATGCTATTCTACCCAACGGATGCCCAACCCGAATTTCTATCTCTTCACCGGCGAGAACGAGTACGCTCTCTCCCAAGAAATTCTGCGCTGGAAGGAAAATTTTCGCACAAAGCACGGAGCCGAGAACCTCGTCCAGCTGCATGGCCCCTCGCAGAGTCTCAGCGAATTACTGGACGCCGTATCGGTGTTGCCGTTCATCGCCGAGAAACGCTTGGTGCTCTGCGACGGTATTCCCAAGGTCGACAAACAGCAGTTGCTGACTGTCCTCGAGGCCATTCATCATCAAACGGTATTCGTCGTCTATTCGTCCAAGATCGACAAGCGGTTGTCGGTGACCAAAGAACTGCAAGCCCAAGCGGGGGAAACGAAAGACTTCAAGCCGCTCCCACCCGCGCAGTTGCAGACATGGATGAAAGAATTTCTGGCTTCACGCGGTGCGGTAGCGCAGCCTGCAGCTTTGTCATTGCTGCTGCGCATCGTCGGTACTGATCAATGGACATTGTCCAACGAATTGAGCAAGCTGGCGGCCTACTCGTCAACAATCGGCGTCGAGCAGGTCGAACTGCTGGCCGTGCCGTCCGGCGCGCAGGTCATCTGGCGGCTGACCGACCTGGTTGGCAATCGCAAAACCAACGAAGCGCTCAAGTTCTTCAACGATCAAGTCGAACGCGGCGAAGACGCGTACGGCATGTGGGCGGTGCTGCTGAACATGGTCAAAAATCTTGCAGCCGTTTGGGTGTGCGTGCAATCGGGCGTCCAGAGCGACAAGGCGATTATGGATGCAACCGGCGTGCATTTTTTGGGCGTGCGGGGGCTCATGCCGCTGGTCAAGTCTCTCGATCTTCGGCGCGTGCGCTGGCTGGTCAACTGGGCGGCGGATGCCGATACAGAGCTGAAAACCGGCGGGTTTAAGTACACAGCAGAGCACACCGTGGAGCTGAGTGCGCTCGCGGACAGGATTATCGTTGCTTGCGCGTGAAAATACATTCCGGCACTTATCTGCTCTCGAAAAATACGAAAGATCGACCAGACATTGCGAGGGTCAGCAGGTCGTAGTCGCATTTGCATAGATAATCCATCTGGGCCTTCAGCCCAGTCGGAGACGCGGCGTCTCCGCTACGGCCTTTTACGAACTTTGTATCTGCTCCAAAATATCCTTTTCTTTCTGCTGTTCTTGATCCGCGGCGTTGCGCTCCTGGTCTGTGCGTTGTTTTCGCTTTTCCTTGAGAGACTTTTCCATGGTCTCGAGCGACACACCGTCGCCCAGTGCAGACACTTCTTTGCTGTATTTCTCGTCGATCGCCGCCAGCTGCTTTTTTTCGTTCATCAGAATATCTTCCAAGTTCTTCAGTTGTTCCGCGGTCATGATCGGCAGGATGTTGATCCAGTACTGTCGTTCCTCATTATTCATACTCTCGGATGCCTTGATGAGCTCCAGGAGCGGGCCAAACTTCTCCTGAATTCCAGGCGGAATAGCCAGTCCTGCGCTAGCGGAGGCTTGAGCCTTTGCTTGTCCCTGTGCGCCGGTTGGTGTTGAGTCATCTGCCATGGTCGTCAGGATATGCGAAAAGTAGGGGATTTGAAAGAGGAGTAGACAGTAGGCAGTGTGCTGACTACTGACCACTCATCATGCCACTTTCAAAATCTCATACTGAAACTTTCCCGCAGGTGCGACGACATCGACGACGTCGCCTTTCTCGCGGCCCAGTAGCGCCTTGCCGATGGGGGACTCGTTGCTGATCTTGTGGTCGATGGGGTCGGCCTCCATGCTCCCGACGATGGTGTACGTCTCGGGCTCGTCGTCGTCGGTCTTGTTACGTACGGTCACCGTGGAACTGATGTCGATGATCTTGCCCTTCGACGCTTTTGCGATCGCCGCATCGCTGATGAGCCGCGCGTTCTTGATCTGATTTTCCAGTTCCAAAATACGGCCCTCGATGAACGCCTGGTCATTCTTGGCTTCCTCGTACTCGGCGTTCTCGGACAAGTCGCCATACGAGATGGCTTCTTTCAGTCTCGCTGCGATCTCCTGGCGCTTGGTTGTCTTGAGGAAATCCAACTCTTCCCTCAGCTTCTTCAGACCTTCTTTGGTAATGAGCATTTCCTCATCCGAAAAGGACGAGGCTGGAGGTGTTGCGGCTGTCATAGTGCGGGGATTGTAGGCGAAGCAGTGGACCAGGACAAGGTGATCTATGCCAATGCTGTCACCGGTGGAAAATTGACTTCCAAAAATTGACTTCCAAGGAGAATAGCATTGCTATATGCATTGAGACATTCCTGTGCAATCCCAGAACATTCTACGTCAGAACAGCATTGATGACACGCGTTTTTTTCTCTACACTCCCACAGTATGGCAGAAGCAAAAATGCAGGCGTATGACGCCAATAAAATTCAGGTGCTTGAGGGCCTCGAGCCCGTTCGCAAGCGCCCTAGCATGTACATCGGTTCCACAGACCAGCGTGGCCTGCACCACTGCGTGTACGAGATCGTCGACAACTCCATCGACGAAGCCATGGCAGGCCACTGCACGCACGTCACCATCATGTTGCATGACGACGGTTCGGTGAGCGTCGAGGACAACGGCCGCGGTATTCCTGTCGACATTCACTCGAAGACCAAGAAGTCCGCGCTCGAGACAGTGCTGACTATTTTGCACGCCGGAGGAAAATTCGGCGGCGATGAATCCGGGTACAAAGTCTCGGGCGGTTTGCACGGCGTCGGCTCATCGGTTGTCAATGCGCTGAGTAGTTACATGCGTGCAGAGGTCTACCGCGACGGAAAAATCCACATGCAGGAGTACGAGCGTGGCAAGCCGAAGGCGGACATTAAAGCCATTGGCAAAACCGAGAAGCGCGGGACAAAAATCATCTTCCAGCCCGACAAGCAGATTTTCGACACACTCGTCATGAGCTTGTCGACGCTGCTCTCGCACTTCCGTCAGCAGGCGTATCTGACGCGGGCAATCACTATTTCTGTGCTCGATGAACGCGAGAAACGTCCGGAAGAAGACGTCAATTTGCCTCGTCTGTATCGCTTCTATTTCGAAGGCGGTGTTGCGGCGTACGTACGCCACCTCAATACCGACAAGCAGCCGCTCGGGGGAGTCATCTGGTTCGAGAAAGACAGCGATGAAGGCTTCGTAGAAATTGCACTGCAGTACAGCCAAGCGTTTCAAGAGCAGACGATTTGTTTCGCCAACAATATTCACACGACCGAAGGCGGCACGCATTTGACCGGGTTCAAGTCCGCGCTCACACGCACGATAAATGCGTACGCACGCAAAGAGGGGTTGCTGAAAGAGAAAGAAGAAAACCTCACTGCAGAGGACGTTCGCGAAGGGCTTGCTACAGTCATCTCTGTCCGGTTGCGCGACCCGCAGTTCGAGGGCCAAACCAAGAGCAAACTGGGAAATGCAGAGATGCAAGCGCTGGTTGCGACGGTCGTGAACGAGAAACTTGCCGAATACATGGAAGAAAATCCTTCCGATGCTCGCGAAGTTGTCGGTAAGTGTCTGCTAGCCTCCCGCGCGCGCATGGCAGCAAGAGCTGCTCGCGATGCCGTCATCCGTAAGGGTGCGCTGGAGGGCATGACGTTGCCGGGAAAACTGGCCGACTGCAGTTCCAAAGATCCGTCAGAGTGCGAGCTGTATATAGTAGAGGGAGACTCAGCCGGAGGTTCTGCCAAGCAAGGACGCAACCGAGAGTTTCAGGCCATCTTGCCGATCCGCGGAAAAATCTTGAACGTCGAACAAGCGCGTTTGGACAAAATGCTGGCCAATAACGAGATCAAGTCGCTCATCATCGCCATGGGCATGGGAGTCGGCGAAGTCAAAGATCTCCAGAAGTTGCGGTATGACCGCATCGTCATCATGACCGATGCCGACGTCGACGGAGCGCACATCCGCACGCTGCTTTTGACATTCTATTATCGCTACTTCAAAGAACTCGTCGAAAGCGGACATCTGTACATCGCGCAGCCGCCGCTGTACAGAATCCAGCACGGAAAAGACTCGAGATATGTATTTTCGGATGACGAAAAAGCCGCCACACTCAAAGAGTGGGGGATAGGGGAAAAAGAACTGGAAGATGCGCAGGCGTCCGAGACAGAGGAAACTGAGACAGAAGCCGTCGAGCCAGAGGAAGACAAGCCTGCCAAAGGCAAAGCGGCCAAAGCCAAGGAGAAGGACAAGCCGAAGAAAAAGAAAGTCACCATCCAGCGCTACAAAGGTCTTGGCGAAATGAACCCCGATCAGTTATGGGACACGACTATGGACCCGGCTCGGCGGACGATGTTGCAAGTCAAGCTGGACGACGCCGAGAAAGCCGATGCCATCTTCACCACGCTCATGGGTGCGGATGTCGCGCCACGTAAGAAGTTCATTCAGACGCACGCGAAGGGAGTGAAGAATCTTGATATTTAAGCTCGAAATTATCCTTCCCCGGGATCTGCAAATTTCCCGAGCTTATCCGTTATCGAATACGTATCCAGACTGTCTTTTTTCATGAGCTTCAACACTTCGGGAACCGCGTCTTTGAAGGCTATTTGCCTCTGCTTTCCTGCACTCATGTCTTTCAAGATGATCGTGTGTTCCCTGACTTCCAACTGGCCCAGCAACAGCGTGTACCGTGCTTGAAACCTGTCCGCCAAACGCATTTGGCTCTTGAGACTCGCTTCGCCAAGGGCTCCGACAGTGTGGATACCCAAGTCGCGCAACTGACTGACCAAACTCAGACACTTTTTCTTCGCTTCGGGTCCCAGCTGCGCCACGAACACATCGACATGGTCCTTGTTGGGCGCTTGCACACCGGCTTCTTGCATGTGCCAGATGATCCGCTCGATGCCGCACGCGAAACCCACCCCTGGAGTCGGCTTGCCACCGAGCTGTTCCATGAGTCCATCGAAGCGGCCGCCGCCCCCAACGGCATTTTGTGCTCCCGTGGAACTGTCCCAAAATTCAAAGACAGTTTGGTTGTAATAATCCAATCCGCGAACGAGCGAGGCGTTGGGCTGGTACTTGACGCCCAATGCATCGAGGTACTCCAAGAGCGTCTCGTGGTACTTCGTGCTCTCTTTGCTCAAAAATTGATCCAGTGTTGGTGCCATCTTCAGCAGAATGCGCGTGTCTTCTTCTTTCGAATCTAACAGCCGCAGCGGGTTCGTGTCCAAGCGGGCACGATCGACGTCGGGCAAGTTGCGTTCTTTGCCCACGAAGTAGTCTCGCAACGCGAGTAGAAATTCTTTGCGATTCTCCGCCAAGCCGATGTTGTTGATCTGCAGCGTCAGCCGATCGAG
>CAYWEU010000086.1:0-2912 GCA_964457395.1 uncultured Candidatus Peribacteria bacterium | reverse complement strand
TCTCGGGAGCGTATCGTTGAAGAAAAAATGAAATCAGGCGATCCCGTATTTCAGAAGTTTCGCAATGCTCTGCAGACAAGTGGGCACAATGCATCGAAGATCCATGTGGTGTACAGCACACATGGACCTGCATTTCACGATTTCAGCTCCTATAATTCGGGAAGAAACATTCCTAAATCGCCTGGCTGCTATCAAGTGATTCTGCCGTATGCGAATGAGCTTGAGGATTTTACGGTTGAAATCGCGAGACGATTTCACTTAGTGAACGGTGATCCGCGCCCGCTCCTGCATGCGATGATCGAGAATAATTGGTGATGGTACGTTGTGAATGTTCTGTTGACAACGAACATCGTTACCGAGAAAGTGTGCGCCTTTATCGAATATCCCTATGCCACCTTTACGTCCACTTGTCGGTGTCCTTCCGCCAGAGCGCGGTGCAGATCCTCGCATCGACGAAGCGCTGGAGATCGTTTTGGCAAAGTTCTCTGTTGCTAAACGCATTGAGTTTGCGATTCGTACGCGGTTTGACCATGCCTTTCGCGATCTGGATTATCAATCCACACGTGAAGCACGCGGTAAAAAACGCAAAAGAAAGGGAGTGGGGGTAGTGCGAATCGCGAGGACTCGTGTGGAAGCAGCCACACAACTCGCGAACATCATGCCTGGTAAAGAATGGTCATTCATTTGCGCAGAGGAGGGTGTCCTAACGTTGCAATACGTTGCCGACAAATATTCTGATCGCTGTAGACGATACATTAATACAAAAAAAGATGAGATTCGTAAGCTTATTATGAAGGCGATTGAGCAAGAGCGTGATGCTGTGCCCGATCTTCGTGAATTATTTGCTCAAGATGAAGCGTATCAGTCACCTTCATTCAACATGAACGATAGCAAAAGTGCCATTCCGCTTGCGATCCGCAGAGGTCACGGCACATCAAGCTGTCGTGTAAACAATAAAGACGTCCCGGAGCGCTGGTGACTCGCGCAGGAGATGCATTTTTTATAAACCGATGTCGCCAGCAACACTTTTCATCGCCTCGAGCGTAATCCCAATAAATTCATCCAGCCCTAGTCCTAGCAGTTCTTCGCACTTCTTGATTTGCTCGCGGTCAACTTGAGCCGCAAACGTTTTGTCCTTGAGCTTCTTCGTCACGCTCTTCACCTCGACCTCCGCAATCTTCTTACTTGGACGGACTTTGGTCACGGCGATGATGAAGCCAGTGAGCTCATCCACGCAGTACAGCGCTTTGCGCAGCATGGTATCGAGCGGATACTCGGCGCCGTACTTGTGCGCGTAATGAGCGCGAATGTCTGCGAGCAACTCGGAAGGCGCTTTGATCGTCGCAAGCATCTGTTCCAACGTGATACCACAGTGCGCCTCGGCATCTTTATCGAGCTTGTCCCAGTCCAAGTCGTGCAGCATGCCGGCGACTTTCCATGTTGCCGGGTCGCCGCCGAATTTTTTGGCGAGTGACTCCATGGCGGCCCCTGTTGCGATGAGGTGGGCTTTGGTTTGATCAGCGTGCGTTTCGATGAGCCCATGCGCTCCAGGGAGCAGGTGACCGTAGTCGGCGTGTTGTAAAAGATGGCTTGCGTTAGGGCTCGAGAGATTTTTTATTAAGGAAGAAGAGGAGTGGGAGGAGTGGAACGAGTGGGAGGATTCCGTTGTATGCAGGACACCTTTACTATCGTTGTTCCTTCCACTCTTGCCACTCATCTCACTCTTTCCACTCTTCCCTTCCGGCTTCATCAACGGACACAAAACCACATCCCGCAAAGTTTCCTGTGCCGTCAGCAGTGCCACCATGCGATCAACACCCATGCCCCAGCCGGAACACGGCGGACAGCCGTACTCGAGCGCAGTCACAAACTCATCGTCTTTGCCGTGCGCTTCGCCATCTCCTCCTTCTTTGACCTCCGACTGCTCTGCGAAACGCTGTGCCTGGTCCACAGGATCGACAAGTTCGCTGTAGGCATTCACGACTTCCCAGCCGCCGACAACCAGCTGGAAACGGTCGGTGATCGCCGGATTGTCATCGTTTCGGCGTGCGAGAGGGGACAGGTCGATGGGGTGCTGCGTGATGAACGTCGGCGAGATGATCGTTGGCCTGCTCACTTTCTTGTACAGCTGATCGATGAGGGTGCCACGCCCGAGCTTGCTGATGTCGGTTTCGAGTCGGATACCCTTCTTGTCCATCGCCTTGCGCAAAGCATCCGCAGTTGCATGCTGGTCGAAGTCGATGCCGCTATCGCGCTTAATGACCTCGCGCATGCTCAGTCGAGGCCACTCACCTCCAAAATCCACGTCGATGAGTTTGCCATCTCGATTCGGTATCTTCACTGTCGTCGTGCCCAACGTTTTCTTGAGCAGTTCGCGCATCATCTGCTCGGTAAAGCGCATGTTGTCCTGGTAATCCCAGTACGAACTGTAGTGCTCGGCCATTGTAAATTCCTGCAAATGACTCGGGTCCATGCCTTCGTTGCGGAACACAGGACCGATGCTAAATGTTCGATCAAAGCCCCCGATCAAACATTCTTTCTGATGCGTCTCGAGCGCGATGCGCAGGTACACGTCCAAATCCAGTGCGTTGTGATGTGTAGAGAAGGGCGTTGCCAATGCGCCAGAGGCCGCGTTGACCAGTACCGGTATGTCGACTTCGACGAAGTCATGTTGCCAATAAAACTCACGGAGTGCTTTGACGAAGTTCGACCGGAAGAGCATGCGGTCAAAACTCTCGCGATTGCTGATGAGGTCCAAGTACCTTTGACGGTACGCCGTCTCGCGGTCGGCAAGCCCGTGCCATTTTTCAGGCAGCTGTCGCAATGCCTTACTGAGCATTGTCCACTCTTTCACGCGCACAGTCGGCTCGCCTTTCTTGGTCGTAAATCGCTCACCGGCGATGCCGATAATG
>CAYWEU010000085.1:0-9629 GCA_964457395.1 uncultured Candidatus Peribacteria bacterium | reverse complement strand
CGACGCCGTAGATGAGGCGTATGAAATAGGCATCGAAGACTTTGCCGGCTTAGGGATGCGCGGTGATTCCTATGATGATCGTGCTGGCCTTCTCCATGGCCTCGCCGTTGAGCGCGGTGATGAAGATGAGTCCGCTGTCCTCTATATCGATCTCGACATTGAGCTCTTTGGTGATCTTCTGGATGGTCTCTCCGCCCTTGCCGATGACAAGACGAATGTCTTCTGGATTGATCTGCACAGTCTCGATGCGCGGCGCGTAGGGGCTCAGTTCCGTACGCGGCTGTGCGATAGCCTTGATCATCACGCTCAAAATATGCGCACGACCGGTCTTAGAGCGCTCGAGAGCCTCGGCGAAGACGCTGTCGGGCAAACCCTTGATCTTGATGTCCATCTGGATGGCAGTGACGCCCTTGGCGGTGCCAGCGAGTTTGAAGTCCATGTCTCCACCGAAGTCTTCCTCGTCTTGCAGGTCGGACAGGATAATGTACTTGCCCTTTTCTTCATCCGAAATAAGTCCGAGCGCGATGCCCGACACAGGAGCGCTGATCGGTACACCAGCCGCCATGAGCGCAAGAGTACTTCCGCACGTTGCGGCCATGGACGATGAGCCGTTGGATTCCAAAATCTCGGTCACGGTGCGCATGGTGTACGGAAACTTCTCGGCATCCGGCAGCACCGGCTCCAGCGCGCGCTGCGCCAAGTTACCATGGCCTATCTCGCGATTACCAACAAACAGACGATTGCTGGTCTCGCCAACAGAGAACGGAGGGAAGTTGTAGTGGTGCATGTAGCGCAGCTCTTTCTCCCCTTCCATGCCTTCCATGAGCTGCTTGTCACCCGGCGAGCCGAGCGTGCAGGTGCAGAGCCCTTGTGTTTCGCCGCGCTGGAACAGTGCCGAGCCGTGCACGCGCTTGGGCAAGAAGTCGACTGTGCAGAGGATGGGGCGAATCTCATCGACTTTGCGGCTGCTCATGCGAATGCCTTCTTCCAATACCAAACGGCGCATTTCGTTCTTGATGATTTTGTCCATGAACTGCGATGCCAGTGCATAGGTTTTCTGCAGTGTTTCGTCGTCCCCACTTGGACCGAATTTCTCTTCCAGCTTCTCCGCTGCGGTCGCCATGAGATCGTTGAAGATCGTCCTGCGCTCTTTTTTGCCCAGCGATGCCTTGATGGCCTTGGTGATGGTAGGAAGAGCCGATGACAGAAGGAACTTCATCGCTTCTGGATTCTCGAACGGCTTGTCCAGCTCGAACTTCGGCTTGCCGATCTCTTTTTGGATATCCACGAAGAACCGAGCGATTTTCTGCGCCCACTTCTTGCCGAATTCTATGGCGCGGAGAATATCGGCCTCGGGGACTTGATTGGCGCCTGCTTCGATCATCACCACGCGCTCCAGCGATGCCGTGACGAACATATCTAAATCACTTTTCTTCCTGGCTTCCATGCTGGGGTTTAAGACCAGCTCTCCCCCGATCAACCCTACGCGCACAGTCCCGAGCGTTCCTTCGAAAGGACAATCGGAGATGGCGACTGCCAAGTTGGCCGCGTTTGCCGAGGTGATATCGTGCTCATGCTCGAAGTCGTAGCTCAAGACCGTGGCAAAAACTTGGATGTCATTGCGCAGGTACTTGGGGAACATCGGGCGCAATCCGCGGTCGATCACGCGCCCAAGCAGGACGTAGTCATCGCCCGGACGGCCTTCGCGCTTGCGAAACCGACTGCCGGAGATCTTGCCTCCGGCGTAGTACTTCTCTTGGTACACGACCTGCAACGGCAGGAAGTCGACACCGTCGCGCGGCTTGGCGCTGACGGTGCAGTTACCGAGCGATACGGTATCGCCCATTTGGCATACGACCGAGGCGTTGGCCTGCGTGGCGATCTGCCCTGTGCGTACGATAAGTTTTTCGTCACCCAGTTCGAGGGTGTATTCGCGGAGCGATGATGTGGACATAGAAAGAAAGGGAATGAAGTATGCCCTTCCTCTTTGTCGTTTGCTCACTTGAGTGGATTCACATGCGAGACCCTAGGCAGGAGCTCAAACGTAAACCCAGAAGTAAGTGGCGAGCGAAGAGAGAAGGAACTGGACATAGTGTACACCAATGCCGTGCGTATATCTACAAAACTGTAGAAACACGATATGCCCACTCCCTCCTGCGTTCTCGCACGGTTTCTCTTGCGAGAAGTCCGGCATAACTCGAGGCATTAGACCGTGAACGCCTAGCGAAGAAAAGCAGTTTCCAGGCTCAAAGCAGAACGTTATAGTGTTCCGCTATGTCTTTTCAGCACCCTCTTCCACATGCAGTGCGCCATGCACAGGAATTACGAAAAAGGTCCACTCCTGCAGAAGTACTGCTGTGGAACAGGCTGCTCAACAGAAAGTTCCATGGTTTGAAATTCAGACGACAAGTACCCGTAGGACGATTCATCGTAGACTTTCTTTGCACGAATCCCCACTTGATTATTGAACTAGACGGTCCGATACATGAGTATAGTACTCAAGAGGATGCAGAAAGAACAAATCCAATCATGGAAGATTTCAGCGTATCGATACTCAGGCTTCGAAACGAAATGATCCTCGAAAGTCTGCCCAAGGCTTTACAAAGAATTGAGCGCTGTCTTTTCGACCGCCTCACCCCCTGACCCCCGCTGCGGCTGGGGAGAGGGGGAATGTTTTGTTGTACCATGAAGAATTCCTTACGTACTCTTTCATATTTTCCTTGAATGTAGCTCCCCTCTCCTTTTTTTAGGAGAGGGGCCGGGGGTGAGGCGGTTGCAAGAAAAACAGCCCACCCCGAGGTGGGTAACTCGACGACGCGGGCATAGCAAAAATAGCACGCGAAAAAACAAAGACAAAATGGAAGAAAACCTCAAGCGCCAAGTCTCAAGGGTTCTACCCTCAGCGAGCGCGAGCACGCCGTGTGCCCAAAACGACTGCCAGGGCGATCCCCGTCCACGAACGCCCGGCGATCAAACTGACTCCAGCGAGCGTACCCGGCGACGCCGGAAGATCTATCGATGATATCGAGAAGCCAACGAGCAGCCCAGACAAGCTTCTTCGTGTTGGGATCGAAGCGACAATCGAGAAGACGGCCTCCGTTGGCAAGTGACATGCGATACGCGGAGAAATAGTCATGGATACCGCAGGGCGCTTGGCCACTGTAGAAGTGCTCTGTGAAAAGACGGTGTGCGTACTCTCTTGCAGGCAAACCCCCTTTGAGCAGATGTGTGTGACCCGCGAAAAGTGGGGCTTGAAGATCGTCATCTTGGTGCGGCAGGAATGGAAGACCTTCCTGGAAAGATACACGAAAGCCCTGATTGGAGACCTGGAAGTCTTCAAAGGTTTCTCCTGGTATCATGGAGTCACCCGTGTGCGTTAGGATGGTGCCAAATCTGGCGGTGTCTTCGTGCCAGTCATTCCAAAACCAAAGAGGACCCTCTTCATCTCCCTCTGCCTGATCTGAACGCACTTGATCTTGGCGAAGAGGATGTAGATTCCCTTGGACATCAGTGGCATGAAGCGATGTAAAACGTTGTTCTTTGATGGTCTGGGTACGGTCACGCAATTGTCTCAAGCGTCTGCGGAGGTCGCTTTCGAGCACGCGAAGCGGAAGAAGTGGGGCAATGGAGAGAGTTTTGAGGCCTTGGGCATTGCTACGCAAAGCGTTCTTGAGATTTCGCACAAGGCCCCCTGCGATCTCCTGGAGAGTCGGGAGAGTGTATCGTTGTCTGTTTTCTCCGAGGAATGAGAGACGGCCGTTGTATTCGGTAAGTAAGGACTGCCCTTCATTGTTTTGGAGTGTACGCAGCGAGACGAGCTCTGCGTCGTACTGGTCTGGAAGAGATTCGATGAGCTTGGCAAATGCACGACACTCCCACCCAGTCTCAGGAGCACCCTGCTCTTCAAGAAAATCTGCAAAGACCGCTACCGGACCAGAATCGAGAGGCTTATCAATGATGGTGAGTAGAAATGGCTCTGAACCCGGAGGGAACTGCGAGAAGAGCAATTGTTTGCGTTCGGTTGGAAGGGGTGGAGAGGGAGGGGCAAAGCAAGTAACATCGACAAACTGGATAGCAGGCTTTGGACTAAGAAGCTCTGCATCAACCGAACCGAGCGTAGAAATATAGGCATCGCGCAGTTCTGGATAGAGATTTTGCAGTCCTGCGAGGTTGCCATTCTGCGCATTTTTTGCGCTGGCGAGGAGATTCGAGAATTCCGAGGAGAACGGCAAGCCGCGATCTCGCAGAAGAGCGCCGAAGCCTTGCAGCATCCGCGCTAGCTCTGGATTAAAGGGCAGATTCGGCAGGATCTCCCGTATGGCTGCGACGTCGCCTTCTTGAATTGCGGAGCGTAGATCATCCGGAGTCGGTGCAGACGAATTCATGGTTATATTATACCACAAAATACGATATTTCACACCCTCTCCCGAACCCTACTTCTTCAAATCCAACGCATCCAGCGTCTTTTGATAGGCTTTCGGCTGGTTCATGCGCAGGTAGTTGAGCAGTTTGCGGCGCTTGGCGACCTTGGCCAGCAAACCGCGACGAGCGGAGTTATCCTTCTTATGATCTTTGAGGTGCTTGGTAACCATGTCGATTTCCTTCGTGAGAATGGCGATTTGGACTGCAGGAGACCCTGTATCCTTGGCATGCGTGCGATGCTTGCCAATGAGCGTCTTCTTCGTAGTGCGCTTGAGAACCATACGGGTGGGGAAAGAAGGAAAGGGTGAGGGTGAAGAAAAGTGGTCAGAGGTGGGACACAAGACAAACCCAGTTCGGGCCTCCCGTATGCGTGAAAGCGAACGGGGAGCGCGACAGTGGGCAAGACTGTACGCTTTGACGGTCGGATTGTCAATACTTTGCGCTACCCTAAGCCACTGGCGAAAAAATTTTCTCAAAGACGTGGACAATCGTGCACCTCAGGGATAGGATCACCCGCATGACTATAGTACTTACGTTTTTTCTCGCGCTGTGTTCGGTCGGCATACTCCTTATATTGCTGCAATTACGAAAACCTGCCACCCCCCTGCAACAGGATTTCAGCAAAGAATTGGCAAAAGCCGAAAAAGAGCTCGAGACAACGAAAGCCGACTACAATAAGAAAGTAGGCGAGAATAAGCAGATGTACGCCGAAAACGAACGGCTCAAGGCTGAATTGAATTCGCTACGCAAAGAACGGGATCGCTTGGAGTCAGACGTGACGAAGTTCGAAACCAGGCGCGAGCAGCAGGAACGAGAGAGCAAGCAAATGGCAAAGGAGCTGGAGTCCGCAAAGAACGTCTTTGAAGAAGAGCGTGCGCGAGTGATAGAAGAAGAGAAGGAGCAGCGTCGGCTGTCGGAAGAAATGAGAGATCGCATGTGGGCGGAGCACGAAGTCACGGTCATCGCCAACCTCGTCGATCTCTGCAAGCAACCGCATTTGCAATTTACCGGTCATCCGAATAACAAATTGCCCGAAGACGAGTTCCACGGCTCTCTGAAACCGGACTTTGTGATCGAATTTTTAGGTCAGTACGTCATTTTTGATGCGAAGGTTTCCAAAGCACAGAGTTTGCAGACGTACATCGATGAATCGGTGAAGAAGACGGCAGAAAAAGTGAAGAAAGGAAACAAAATTTATCCCCATGTGTTCCTGGTTGTTCCGACGCAAGCGATCCCCGAGCTAAGGAAAGTGATCTATGTCAAAGATGATTTTACGTTCTACGTTGTGTCGCGCGAGGCATTGGCGCCTATCCTTGCCTCTCTCAAGCGCATTTCAACCTATGAACTCGCCAGCGAGCTGGACCCGCAGAAGCGCGAGGGCATTATCAATATCATCGCCGACCTTGCCATGCACATCAGCACGCGCAACGCCTATGAGCTGTTGCTGACCAAACTCGGAACCGCAGTGCTCGAGAAAACTCAAAAACTGGAACCTGAGCTCATCGAAGAAGTGGAGCGACGAAAGTCCGAACAGAAATTCAGCCAACTCTCCGCCGCGGAACTCAAGAAACTCGCGAGTAATCTGACGGAACAGAATAAGACGATCCAAGAGCTCGTCTCGCCAAAGGCCGCCGTGACGAAGCAATCGATCGAAGAAGCGCAGATGACAATGGTTGGGACGCTTATCGACTAAAGGCACCGATCCGCTATTCTCTCTTCGCATGACCGCTCACGATGCAATCTTCGGAAATTTGAACGATATGCAGCGAAAAGCCGTGGAAACACTCAACGGTCCGCTGCTCATCTTGGCAGGGGCGGGGTCCGGCAAGACCAGGACACTCACTCACCGCATCGCGTACCTGATAGCCAACGGCGTCCCCGCATGGCAGATTCTTGCCGTCACCTTTACGAACAAAGCGGCGAAGGAACTCAAAGAGCGCATCGCTCGCATCCTCAAGCTTACCGACGAACAGGGCTCCGATACCCAACAGCTCCCACTGGCGGGCACGTTTCACTCGGTCTGTGTTCGCATGTTGCGCCGAGATATCGAGAAAATGGGCGGTGACAGGAACTTCGTCATCTACGACGGGGATGATCAGGAAAAACTCATGAGCATGACACTCAAAGAGATGAACATCGCTCCCGAAGAGCTCAAACCCCGAGCGGCTCTGGGTTGGATCAGCAGTTTCAAAAGCGAAGCGTTGAGTGCCAGCGATGTCCGAAGTCAGGCAACAACGCACATCATGGCACGCATGGCCGAAGTGTACGTCGAGTACCAAAAACGCCTGCGCGAGGCCAACGCGTTCGACTTCGACGATCTGCTGCTGCAGACCATGCGCATGCTCGAGCAATGCCCCGACGTGCTGGCGCGCTACCAGCAAACCTGGAGGTACCTGCACGTGGACGAGTACCAGGACACCAACCACGTGCAGTACCTGCTCATCAGCCTGCTCGCAGGCAAGTACCGAAACGTCTGCGTGATCGGCGACCCGGACCAGTCGATCTACGCCTTTCGCGGCGCGGACATCCGGAACATCTTGCACTTCAAGAAAGAATACGAAGACGCCGTGATCATCACGCTCGAGCAGAACTATCGCTCGACGCAGCCGATCTTGTCCGCAGCTGACGGCGTCATCGAGATGAACCCAAGCAGGCCGCCCAAGCGCATGTGGACCGAACGAAAAGAGGGATCGAAAGTAACGTTGCACGAAGTCGGCGATGAACGGCAAGAGGCGGAAGAAGCTATCAAGCTCGTCACGCAATACCAGCGTCAGGGCGTGGCGCTGTCGGACCAAGTGGTGCTGTACAGAACCAACGCCCAGTCGCGCTTGTTCGAAGAAGCGTGCATGCGTGCGGGCATCCCCTACCGCATCATCGGCGGCATGAAGTTCTACGCCCGCAAAGAAGTAAAGGACGTGCTGGCGTACTTGTTCGCGATCTTGAATGAGAATGACGTTCTCTCGCTGCTGCGCATCATTAATATTCCTCCACGCAAGATCGGACTGACAACGCTCAGTCGCCTGCAAGCGTACTGCAACGAGCGATCGATAAGCCTGTGGCAAGGGCTCAAGCACATCGAGATGGTCGACGGGCTCAATGAGCCGACCAAAGTACGTATCGCCTCGTTCGTGCAGCTCATCGAAGATTGTCGACAACGAGCCGACACCACGGTCGTGAGTGAGCTGGCAACCGCGCTCATCAGCGCGATCGGGCTGGAGAAACACGTCAACGACGGCACCGAGGAAGGCCTCTCGCGCTGGGAGAACGTACGAGAGCTCGTCAGCGTCATGCACAAGTACGATCAACTGGAGCCCAAGGCATCGCTGACAAACTTTTTGGAAGAAGTCGCACTGGTCTCCGAGGTCGACAAGCTGGATAACAAACAGGGCGATGCACTGACCCTCATGACGCTGCACTTGTGCAAAGGCCTGGAGTTTAAAACCGTCATCGTCGTCGGCTGCGAAGAAGGTCTCTTGCCGCACAGTGCGTCGCTCATCGACAAAGCGCAGCTGGAAGAAGAACGCAGACTGACATACGTAGGCATGACTCGGGCCAAAGATGCTCTGCACATGATGCACGCCGCGTCTCGATCGCTCTGGGGCAACACGCAGAGCAACGCGCGCAGCAGATTTCTCGACGACATTCCGATGGACGTCGTGGAAGTCAAAAGCCCGCAACTCGACAGTCGCTTTGGCTGGCTGACCAGCAGCAATGCCAAAAGCCGCTCCACCGCGTCGGACTTCGACTTCAATCAAGACCACAAGTTCCACCCCGTCTCCGACTCGCAAGAGAGCGGTTGGTCCGTTGACGATGAGCAAGACATCGCACCGGGCACGCGCGTCTCGCACCGTGTGTTCGGCAACGGCACGGTCAACAACCGCAGCGGTGACATCGTGGAGATCGATTTCGATAACGGTAAGACCAAGCGGCTGGCGTTGAGCATCGCACCATTGAAGCTGCTGACGCAGGTGAAGGCAAATTAGCAACTCCCGTAGCGGAGAGCCATGGCTCTCCGCTACGGCTTTTTTAATATTTCCAATTCGTCCCCTCCACCACCGTCGGGCCTTCGAAGCCGGTCCAGTCGAAGGTCGTCGTACCGTCGTACCAGCTGATGGAACCGGCTTCGCTGATACTGCCAGGTTCCACGAGGGACAAGCGCAACGAGGCGTTCGTGCTTGAAGGACTCACAGAAACATCGGCATAGAGCGAGAGTTGGCGTGCTTCGTTGGTGAGCGTGCCATACGGCTCGGGGATCGACGAGCACGTGACGAGTGTCGATGATGCGGTGCAGTCGAACTTCTCGCTGATACCGTTGGCCGCGAGTTTCACGTTGGCCAATTGCACACCGCCGGTCTGGTCGATGCGGAATGTCAGCCGTGTCAGGTCGACATGCGCGCTGGAGTCTGTTGTTCTGGCGGCAAACTCGTACGAGCCGATCTGCCTTTGTGTCCCGAAAATAAGTGAGCTATTCGTCAGTCCGGCATTCTTGACGCGCACGATCTTGCCGCGCGACGTCTTGAAGGACAGAAAAGTATCCGTCGACGCCTTTGTGTACGCATCGCCACTCCAGATGCCGGTGCCGACCATCGTAAAACTGCTGATCTGCACGGTCTCGTTGCTTACTCCGCCGTTTTCGCGCTTCTTGAGCTCCGCCCGGGCATAGACCTTGCGCTCAGTGCGCTGCGGCACCACGAAATCTTCGGATGCCAGCAGGAGTTTATAGGTTCGATTCGTCGAAGCGGAGGGGTCCAGTCTGGCCCTACCCAAAAAGGTTGCTGCATCGTCGTAGAGGAGCATTGTCTCCACGCTCGAGACTTCTGTGGTGAGTGTGACCGAAATGCTCCTGACATTGAACGGCTCTTCGTTGATAAATGCTTTGACAGCACCGATCACGGGAGATGCTTCGCCCAGCACCATGAACTGCGAACGAATCATCATATCGCCATACGGATCTTGCACACCGGACTGCGCGCTGGAGCTGCTCACCGAAGAACTGGAAGCAGAGGATCGTGAACTCGACATACTACTCGACAACACGCTGACACCTGTCGACGGATCAACCCGATCGACAAAGAGCGCGACGAGTCGAGCTGCCTCGGCGCGAGTCAGTTGTGTGGACGCCGCGACCGGGAGGCCGTAGCCGAATTCTTTCGCTTCTTGCATACACTGTACGTACCACACTTGGCCATCCCTCGGCTGACAACTGC
>CAYWEU010000084.1:0-5212 GCA_964457395.1 uncultured Candidatus Peribacteria bacterium | reverse complement strand
CCTCCGGAAACTCTACCGATGCATCGCGTTTCGGCTTGCCTGCCGACATTCGGTTTTGCACCAAGTGCGTTCTGTCCAACACACGTCCGTCCTCCACCAACGAGTTTGCGCATCGTGCTGATCGCAAGCACACGTTCATCGATTTCGATGAGCACGGTGTGTGTGCCGCATGCCGTTTCGTAGAAGCGAAGAATACGACGATCGACTGGGAGCAGCGTGAGAAAGAACTCTTGGAACTCTGCGACCGTTACCGCAGCAAGGATGGCAGCCACGACTGCATCGTGCCTGGCAGCGGTGGCAAAGACAGCGGCATGACCGCGCATTTGCTGAAGTACAAGTACGGTATGCACCCGCTGACTGTCACCTGGGCGCCGCACATCTACACCGACATCGGCTGGCGGAACATGCAGAGCTGGATCAGCGTCGGCGGTTTTGACAACTATCTCTTTACGCCCAATGGCAAAATCCACCGCCTTATGACCAGAAACGCTTTTCTCAACCTACTGCATCCGTTCCAGCCGTTCATCATCGGGCAGAAGACGTTTGCGGTGCGGATGGCCGCGCGTTTCAACATTCCTCTGATCTTCTACGGCGAGAACCCCGGAGAATACGGCAACAACATCTCCGTCAATCAACGAAAATTCACCACCGATCCCAAAGAGAACGAGGGCCACCGCCTCTCCTTTATCGATCGCAGCAAGGCGGATGAGATTTTCATCGGAGGAAAGTCCATTGCCGAATACGTGAAAGAAGGCATCCCGCAGGGCGAGTTCGACACGTACTTCCCGCTACAACCGGGCATTGCCGAGGACTTGGGAATCGAGTTCCACTACCTCGGGTACTACGTAAAGTGGCACCCGCAAGGGGCGTACTATTACGCGCAGAAGCACTGCGGGTTCCAAGCCGCGCCGGAGCGTACGACCGGGACGTACAACAAGTACAACAGCATCGACGACAAGATCGATGATTTTCATTATTACACGACGTTCATCAAGTTCGGCATCGGCCGCACGACGTACGACGCCTCGCAGGAGATCCGCTCAGGCGACATCACGCGCGAAGAAGGCGTTGCGCTCGTGCGCAAATTCGACGGTGAATTCCCACGGCGCTATTTCCAAGATTTCCTCGAGTACACGGGCATTACCGAAGAGCAGTTCACCAAGACTGTGGATTCGTTTCGCGACCCCAAGCTCTGGGAGAAGAAGAACGGTGAATGGACGGTGAAGTTTAAGGTGAGCTAGGCTGGTTTTTTCGCCGTCCAACGTTCGATCGCCGCAAGGACATTTTTTCCGAAGTTTTTTTCTGTCGGCAGTCTCGGTGCGGCTCGTTTCTGACGCACGGCAAGCATGCTGCGTTCGGGCGAATCCTCGTCAAGCAGATTCTCTGCAGCTGCCAGAAGTTCACCAATATCGGGAGCAACATGCATGCGCTGATCTACGTCAGGAAAAAGACAGGCATCTCTCTTGCTTTGCTCTGCCACGATATCGCGTGCAGTCAGGAGCATTGTGCCTCCTGGCAATGCCGAGGCCGGGTACTGCCCCGAGGCTCCTGGACTGAGCATCACGATGTCCGCTGCTCCGATGTAGCGTGCGTCTGTTTCACCGGGAGGACAGTCGAGGATAGAAATGCGGGGATGATTTGCAAGGAGTAACGCACGTTCATCGATGACTGCTTCTATTCTTTCCAGCTCTTTCTGTGCGGTTGTTTTCTCATCGGCGGACTTGAGCGGGTTGTCTATAATCAATTGCAATTCCGTCAAGATTCTCTTTTCTCCGGGATGTGCGCGGAAGCCAACGATGAGTGATTTATCTCCGATGTGCGATCGCGAGTGGAGTGCTTTCAGTATCTTCAATTCGAGATCGGGATTCTTCATCCCCGAGAGATAGACGATCGCTTCGTTTGAAAATACTGGCAATTCACCCGTTGTCGTATGCTTGAGAACTTTTCCTTCTCGGCGGTCCTGCCGACCTCGCTGCATGTCCTGCGCATTTTTGGTCCAATGATCGGGAAAGCCGACTGTCTTGTCCACAAACCCTAGTGTTCGTAATCTCTGTTTGTCACCTCGTGCAATCGTGCAGACATGAACACCGCCTTGCCTTAGAAGTTCTTGCATGGTTTCTTTATGCAGAAATTTATCCGCAGTGTTCGGAAAATCTTCGACAAAGATGATCGGGAGCTCAGGAACCATTTTACGAGCTTCCAGTGCGATTGTTGCTTCTGGACGATCTATCGAAAGACCCAAGACAAGAGCAATGCTCTTGCGGAGTTTCTCGATAGTATCTTTCGTGATCGGTAACTCAAGCCCTGGTATGTCATGAAACGTATAACTGGCAGGTTCTGCAGCTTCTTGGATTAGTGTGCATACATTCTTCGAACCCTGGTCGACCGCGCATACGGCGATGTGCTTTGATGTATTCATATACTGCTATCATAATTGTATAGTATAATTTGTCAACTATCGAAAACCATCCGCTATACTGCCGCCGTGCCCAAACACTTTGCCATTCTCGGCCTTATCCTCGCACGCGGAGGTTCCAAACGCATCCCACGTAAAAACCTTGTTGATATCGGCGGGAAACCGCTGATTGCGTACACCATCAATGCCGCGAAAGAGTCGGGAGTTCTGGATCGCATAGTTGTGTCGACCGACGATGAGGAGATCGCGTCAACAGCTCGTTCGTTTGGTGCGGAGACTCCGTTTCTTCGTCCGGCTGCACTGTCGGCAGACACGTCGTCGAGCGAAGAGGCGATGTTCCACGCTCTGCATTGGCTGGAAACAGAAGAACGCTACAAACCGGAGTTCGTGATGCTCCTCCAGCCGACGTCGCCGCTGCGCACGGCCGGCGATATTCGTGCGGCGGTACATCTTGCGCAGGAACGAAATGCCGACAGCGTGGTGAGTGTTTTTGTCCATCAGCCGCATCCATATACCGTCGAAAAGGGTGACGGCGATACTATCGAAATCAGGTATCAGGCAAGTGCCATGCCTCACTACCAACTCAATGGAGCCATCTACCTGATCCGTACCGAGGTCTTGCGCCAGGAGCGCACGCTGTATCCGCGCGGCAAGACGTACCCGTACGTCATGCCTTTCGAGCGGTCTTTGGACGTCGATACGCCTTTCGATGTGCGGGTTGCCGACTCGCTGCTGCGAGTTTCGACTGACTGATCTTCTTCGATGTCTGCTGAGCCAGCTCGCCGATATCGATGAACTGTTTCTGGATCGGAGTTTTCCAGAAGCCGGGCGAAGACAGCGTTTGCAAGAACGCATCGGCGCTGCCACCGTTGCCAAAATGGTGTGACACAGGGTGAGCGCCCTGATTTTTCGCCTTCACGATTGCTTGCAGGATGTCCTGGCGTCGGTATGTGCTCTGGACGATGGACGCGGCGTGATGACGGTTTTGCTGACGTGTGCCGATGTTGACACTTGGCACGCCGAAGAGCGGCGCTTCGCGGATTCCTGCACTGGAATTGCCGATCAGGTACTGTGCATGCTTCATCAGCGCGAGAAAATACTCGAAGCGCATGGACGGGAGTAAACGAAAGCGTTTTGGGTCCTTTAAGCGGCTGTACTCGGTGAGGATTTTCTCGCTTCCTTGGTCGTTGTTCGGGTAGATCACGACGTAACGGTCGCCGCTGTCGTGCAATGCAGCTACGAACTCTTCCGCATATGTTCGTTGGAGGTCCGGCTCGGTCGTGACGGGGTGGAACGTGGCGACTGCATACTCCGCAAAAGGGATTTCGTAGTGCTTCTTGACCTGTGCTAGAGAGGGTAGTGCCCCCGAGAGGATGATGTCGGTTTCCGGTGAACCGATGCTGAAGATCGTCGCGGGGTTCTCGCCAAGTTGCTTCAGCCGCCGCGCTGCGCCTGCGTTGGAGACGAAGTGCACATGGGACATTTTGGTCGTCGCGTGACGAAGAAGCTCGTCGACTGACCCCGACAACTCTCCGCCTTCGATGTGAGCGACCAAGATATTTCGTAGCGATCCTGCGATCGCTCCGCCCAGTGCTTCCACCCGGTCGCCGTGGATGACGAGCAAGTCGGGTTTGCGAGTCTCGAAGAACGACGAAAGTCCGCGGATGGTGTTGGCAAGCTGCAGTTCCATCGGCTCGAAGCTCGACTGGTTGGCGAAGGTGTGTATGTGCTTAAAGCCGCTCTCTTGGATCTCGTAGTATGTGAGTCCGTGCGTGGGCAGCAGGTGCATCCCTGTCGCGATGATTGTGTACGTGAAATTTGGAGAAGATTCGACCGCACGGATGAGCGGCTTGAGTTTGCCAAAATCCGCTCGTGTGCCCGTGAGAAAGCAGATATGTTTCTTCATTGGATCCAATGTAACTTTACTTGAGAATTGGCAGAAATGTCAACTTTTGCTTTCTTGCCAAGCAGTGACTCGTAGTGTTCGGCGAGGATTTCTCCCGTCCCAGGTCGCTTGACCCAAATATTGTCGTGGGTAAATGTCTCTCCGGCACGAATATCCTTTAGGGACACCACGCTTGCGTAGGCAAAATCGATCGTCGGCTGTTCTTCGGACAAGATAGTCTTCGCACCGCCCAGCGACGCATGGATTGCACGAGAGACGGCGATCATGTCGCGCAGGTCGTTGGGCGACATGGAAATCTCCATGTCCGGACCGGGCCATGTCTTGTCGGAGGTAAAGTGTCGTTCGATGATGCTCGCACCCAGCGCGACGGCTCCGTAGCATGCGGCGTTGGTCAGGCAATGGTCGGAGTAGCCGATGACAGCGTCGGGGAAGGACGATCGCAGGTCTTGCAGCGCGCCCAATCGGACGCGGTCGTACGGTGTTGGGTACATGCTGGTGCAGTGGAGCAGCGCGAACGGCACGTTATGCTCACGCAGGATTTCCACAGAACGTCCGACACTCTTGATGTTGTTCATGCCGGTACTCAGGATGACCGGTTTGCCGAATGCGGCGATGTGCTGCACCAGCGGGTAATTATTGCACTCGCCCGAGCCGATTTTGTAGGCGGGAACACCCAGTGCTTCCAGCCGGTCGGCTGCCGCTCGCGAGAACGGGGTGCTGAGGAAGAGCATGCCTTTATCTTCTACATACGCCTTCAGCTCGCGTTCTTCGTCAGCAGTCAGTTGGCAGCGTTCCATAATCTTCCAGATCGACTCTTTGGCATTCGCAGGCACCAAGTTGTTTGGAATCATCTCGTCTTCTATCACGTGACACTGGAACTTGATGCATTC
>CAYWEU010000083.1:0-6867 GCA_964457395.1 uncultured Candidatus Peribacteria bacterium | reverse complement strand
TGAAAAGATTTTTGAAGTCTTCTGGCGTTTTGCATGCAGCGACCTGCAGTGTAAAGGGGAGTTTCAAAATATTTGCATCGATTTTTGGTAGTGGGCCCATGAAAGCAATAAAATTTTTCCAAGCAGCGAAACGCTTATCGGCTCTTATCGCATTGCAAAGACCTTCCAATTTAATATTTCTAAAATACTGCGGAACTCTCCATTTCTCTCCTTGAATTCCATGAAGCTTGAAAAGATTTTTGAAGTCTTCTGGTGTTTCGCAGGCAGCTACTTGCTTCGAGTAAGAAAGGATCAGCAGATCCTTATCTATTTTCTTTCTTATTAGAGCAGGTCCCATGAATGCAAGAAATGCAGCCCACGAGCCAAAACGTGGATCATACCGAATTTTTTGATAAAAAGAGAATGAAGTATTTCTACCGAGCCAAATCGAATTTCGCCACTCTTCACCCAAAATACCGTGAAGCTTAAAGAGTGCCCTAAAATCATCCGGAGTCTCGCAAGCCGCAACCTGCAGCCGATAAGAATTTTCACGGATACTCTCTTCTACCCTTTTCAAAGCTGCCGGCTTCAGTGCTTCTGCAGCAGAGCTCCGAATCAATTCACGAAGTTCCAGAACAGGATCCAACTGTTCAGACAGAGTCTCGCCTCCCCCTTCGATTTTCGGGGCATCATCCAGCTGATTCTGACCTTCTATATGCCCCTTCTTCATATGGAAATATTATAACATATATTTCAATTTTTATAAAGATGGTGGGCCAGGGAGGAGTTGAACCGCCGACCCCCGGTTTATAAGTCCGGTGCTCTAACCAACTGAGCTACTGGCCCGAAAAAAGAACAACATTGAAAGTATACTCCCCTTTTAGTTCGCAGCAGATTTCCGCAGAAGCAAAAACTTCCTCGCTTCCGCTTTGCTCGTGACCTCTCGACGCATCTGCGCATCATGCAGTGCCTTCAGCGCCTCCCCGACTTGCTCACCCGGACCGGTTCCCAGAAGCTCCATCACTTCCTCGCCATTCAAAAGCGGCTTCACCGGACGCGGGTGACTGTTCAGGAATTCGTCGTAGTCGTCGATGATCGCATCGTAGAGCGTGAAATCCGACGGCGTTGTGCCTGCGATATCGAGGGAGAAGAGCTGCAGGAGTTCGCGGAACCACGGGTGGAAGTACCAGTGCGCTCTGCGCTGCTCACTGAGGTCCTTGAATGTTCCCATCATCATGTGATGCGCGATCAGCCAGTGGATTTTTTCGATGCGCGCCGCCCGCATCTTGAGTCGCTTGAAAACGGCATCCCCCAGTGACGCCGATACGTGGGCATGATGATCGAAGCGAATACGTTCCTTGAGAGCGAAGGTCTGTACTTTCCCGACATCATGCAACAGCGCTGCCAGTCGCACGTCGATCTTGTGATCCTCCGTCGCAGAGTCGATGCACTGCAGAAGATGCGTCCACACGTCGCCTTCGTGATGGTAGTCGCGCGGCTGGGCTACTCCTCTCGTTGCCGCAAGTTCGGGCAGTATGTGTTCGAGCACGCCAAGTGCCATCAGATCACTCATCGCGATCGACGGTTTCCTGAGTTTCAATATTCTTTCAAGCTCTTCGAGAATTCTCGTTCCCGAGAGTGATGTGGCTCGTGACACATGTTCCTCCAGTGCCTTGTATGTCTCCGGGTGATACTGTCCTTCCATCAGTGCTCGAAGCCTCACCATGCGCAGAATACGCAGTGCATCCTGTTTGATTCTTTCATTCGGCTCACCGACGAAACGAACGAGCCGTTCCTTGAGATCGGCTTCTCCGCCGCAAGGATCGAAGAGTTCTCTGCTGACGGGATTCCAGTACATCGCATTGACAGTTGCGTCGCGCCGGATTGCATCTTTCTGGCGACTGCCGAACTTCACGGATTGCGGATGTCTTCCATTCGAGACCGCATCGTCTTCGCGGAAGGTCGTGATCTCGAAAAGGACACCGGAGATCGACACTCGCACCGCACCCAGAGCTGCATCCGATGTGTCGGACTTCGGGAACAGCTTTGCGACAAGCTCCGGCGTTGCCGAGGTCGCCATGTCAATATCGGCGGGCACTGTCCCAAGCAGCATGTCGCGCACCGCTCCCCCCACCCACCAACATTCAAATCCTGCGTCGAGGAAGGTCTCGACAACGGTGTAGGCGGCCTCGCCGTGGGGGGTAGCGAGCGTGCGGTCGATGATTGTGCGTGGAATACTCATGTCGATTGCTATATTGCTAAATTGCTAAATTGTTAGCACGCACAAATTTGAGTTCTTGCTTGCAGCAATTGAACAATATAACAATTTAACAATTGTCTGAAGCTCAGAATAAAGAGCACAATCATTATGTGTTGCATTTTGCAGTCGCCGGCGTTCCCCTCTCAACTCCGAAGCCGGGAGGCACGGTCGAAGGGCTGAAACATGCGAAGAAACTCGGCATCACTGCGATGGAACTGGAATGGGTGCAGCGCGTGCCGATGAACCCGGAGCGCATGATGGAGATCAGAGAAACTGCCGAGAATCTGAAAATGTATCTGACGTGCCATGCGCCGTACTACATCAATCTGAACTCGCAGGATCCGCCTACACTCGCCGCGAGTAAGAAGCGCATTCTCGATGCTCTCGCGATGGCCGAGCTTTCGGGCATCAAATCCGTCTGCGTTCATCCGGCGTTTTACCAAGGTATGGATCCCGCGAAAGCATTTGAAAACGTGCGTCGATCCGTTGCCGACATCATGCAATACAAAGCAAAGCTCTTCTCCAACGTGAATCTGGGACTGGAGACGATGGGGAAGCCCGTGCAGTTCGGGACGCTCGAGGAGGTACTCAAAATCAGCAAGGAATTCGGCATCTATCCGACCGTCGATCCGGCACACTTACATGCGAGAACTAACGGACTCATCAATTCCACGAAGGAATGGAACGCGATGTTCGATCTCTATGAGAAGTATCTCGGAAGAAATTCATTGAAGGCGATGCACATTCATTTCTCGGGCATTGCTTACACTATCAAAGGTGAAAGGCATCATTTGCCACTGGAGGAGAGCGACGCCAAATGGCAGGATTTCATCGCGGTACTGAAAAGTCGTGGCATCGAGGGCACGGTCGTCTGTGAATCGCCGCTTCTGGAGCGGGATACGCTCTTGATGCAGAAGACGTACGCAGGAATTAAGAATTAGGAATTATGAATGAAGAATGTGGTATTCCTAATTCTTAATTCTTACTTCATAATTCTTCTACATTCCTCCCATAGCAACTATGAATCTCGCAATCAACGGTTTCGGCCGCATCGGACGACAGCTCCTGCGCATCATTCTGGACAAGCATCCGGATCTGAATGTCGTTCTCATCAACGATCTCACCGATCCTGCGACACTCGCGCATCTGTTCGAATTCGATTCCACGTACGGCAGGTTTCTGGGCAAGGTTGAGCTGAAAGGCGACATGCTCCTGACAGCGCACGGGAAGGCCAAGCTGACGGCCATCAAAGATCCGGCGCAGCTTCCGCACAAAGATCTGAAAGTCGATGTCGCTCTGGAGTGCACGGGCTTCTTCACGAAGCGCGATGAAGCGGCGCTGCACCTGAAAGCGGGTGCAAAAAAAGTGATCATTTCCGCGCCGTGCAAGGACAAGGCCGACGGCACATTCTGCATGGGAGTGAACAACGAATCGTACGATCCGAAGACGATGGCTGTCATCAGCAACGCGTCGTGCACGACGAACTGTCTGGCACCGATGGCCAAAGTTCTCGACGATACCTTTGGCATCGAGTCTGGACTGATGACGACGATCCACAGTTACACCAACGATCAGAACCTCCTGGACCTGCCGCACAAGGATCTGCGCAGAGCACGCGCCGCTGCGATCAATGTGGTCCCGAGCAGTACGGGCGCGGCCAAGGCAATCGGTGAAGTCATCCCGTCGCTCAAAGGAAAAATGAGCGGGATTTCGCTACGCGTCCCGACTCCAACCGGGAGCATTACCGATCTGACGGTCGTGACGAAGAAGCCTGCAACGGTGGAAGCGATCAATGCCGCGTTCGACAAAGCGGCAGCAGGCGCGATGAAGGGAATCCTCGGCGTCGAACGCCGTCCGCTCGTGCTCAAAGACTTCGTCGGGGATCCGCGAAGCTGCATCATCGATGCTCAGCTGACGCAAGTCATTGGAAACAATCTCGTGAAAGCCTTCGGCTGGTACGACAACGAGTGGGGGTACAGCAATCGGCTTGCGGAATTGGCGGAGTTTGTGGGCGGCAAGTTTTGATTTGCTGGAATTATGAACAGACATGAAGAACTACGAGCCTCTGGTGACAGTTCCAAGCTTTGGCATATTACAGGCCGACGGTGGTGTTTCCTGGCTTAGGCATATGCGTAAGGATTGTAAAAAATTACTTCTCGTCTTTCTTGGTTTTGTCCTCTTTCACTTCGGCGTCAACAACATCCTCTTTGCCCTTCTTCCCTTCTGCCTTACTGGCTTCCTGTGCTTTCTTCTGCGCTTCCTCGTAGACGAGTTTGCCGATCTCCTGCGCCTCGGTCGCGAGTGACTCCGTCGACTTTTTGATGTCTTCGACGGTCGCGCCGTCTTTCTTCAGGAGCTCACGCAGGTCATTCATCTTCGTATTCACTCTCTTCTTGAGCTCATCGGGCAACTTGGCATCGTACTCGCGCATCTGCTTCTCCAGGCTGAAGATGAGACCGTCGGCGGCATTGCGCACATCGATGAGTTCGCGCTTCTTCTTGTCCGCCTCGGCGTTCACTTCGGCGTCTTTCTTCATGCGCTCCACTTCCTCTTTGCTGAGGCCCGTCGAGCCCTGGATGCTGATGTGCTGCTCTTTGCCCGTGCCCTTGTCTTTGGCTTTCACATGCAGTAAACCGTTCGTATCGATGTCGAATGTCACCTCGATCTGCGGCATGCCGCGCGGGGCGGTGAGGATGCCGTCGAGCACGAAGCGACCGAGCGACTTGTTGTCGGAGGCCATCTCGCGTTCACCCTGCACCACGTTGATCTCGACCGACGTCTGGTTGTCGGCGGCCGTCGAGAACACCTGACTCTTGCTGGTGGGAATCTTCATGTTGCGCTCGATGACTTTGGTCGCGACTCCGCCGAGCGTCTCGATGCCCACAGATAGCGGGATCACATCGACGATCGTGATGTCGCGGTTGATGTCGCCGCCGATCTGTCCGGCTTGGATGGCGGCACCGATGGCCACGACTTCATCGGGATTGACACCCTTGTGCGGCTCCTTGCCGAACAGTTCTTTCACTTTGGCCTGCACGGCCGGCATGCGCGTCATGCCGCCGACGAGGACCACTTCGTTGATGTCGGATTTCTTGATGCCGGCATCCTTGAGTGCGGCCTCACACGGCTTCACCGTCCTCTCGATGAGACTGGAAACGAGCGATTCCAGTTTCGCCCGCGAGAGCTTGATGTTCATGTGCTTCGGACCCATCGCGTTCGCCGTGATGAACGGCAGATTGACTTCGGTTTCGGTTTGCGATGAGAGTTCGATCTTGGCTTTCTCTGCGGCTTCGCGGATGCGCTGCAGCGCGATGCGGTCCTGACTCAGATCAATGATGTGCTCTTTCTTGAACTCCGCCACCAGCCACTCTACGATCAGCTGATCGAAATCATCACCGCCGAGATGCGTGTCACCGTTCGTGGATTGCACCTCGAAGTGGCCGTCACCCGAGAGCTCGAGCACCGTGACGTCGAACGTGCCGCCGCCAAGGTCATAGACGATGATCTTCTCCTCCTTCTGCTTATCCAAACCATATGCCAGGGTGGCGGCCGTCGGCTCATTGATGATGCGCACGACTTCCAGCCCCGCGATCTCACCGGCTTCTTTCGTCGCCTGACGCTGGTTATCGTCGAAGTACGCCGGCACGGTGATCACGGCTTTGGTCACGGTCTGGCCGAGGTACGCCTCGGCGTCTTTCTTGAGCTTCAGGAGCACTTTTGCGCTGATCTCCTGCGGGAACATATCCTTGCCGTTCACCGAGATGACGGCGCGGCCCTCTTTGCCGCTCTTCACCTCGAACGGCATGTTCTTGGCGTCCTTCGATACTTCCTCGAACCGGTGTCCGATGAAACGCTTGGCCGAGAAGATCGTATTCTTGGGATTCGTAACAGCCTGCCGCTTGGCGGCGATGCCGACCAAAACCTCATTGTCTTTGAATCCCACGACGGACGGTGTGGTATTGGCGCCTTCGCTGTTCGGGATCACTACCGGCTCGCCGCCTTCGATGACTGCGACGCAGGAGTTGGTCGTGCCGAGGTCGATACCGATAATTTTGCTCATAAATGAGAAATGTAAAATTTAAAATGCAAAATGCAAAATGAAAGAATGCAATTAGCACTCGGGAGTGTAGAGTGATAATTCTCTGCCGTCAAGCGGTGGAGTCGTGTATATTATTTGTCCTCATGGAGAAGCCAAATCCTATTCGGGAGAAATCGTATGCATTTGCGGTCGCAATTGTCTTTTTCTATAAAGAAATACTGATTAAACGGGAAAAAGAATTTGTTCTCAGTAAGCAAGTCCTGCGATCAGGAACCAGCATTGGCGCAAACGTTGAAGAGGCTGTCAGTGCGCCGACGAAAAAAGATTTTGCTCATAAAATGAGCATTGCCCTCAAGGAAGCTAGAGAAACCAAGTATTGGCTATTCCTGCTTCGCGATACCAAATATGTCACTGAATCAGAGATCGCACATCTCCTGAGCCAATTGAAGGAAATCATTGCTTTACTGGTTTCAATTCTGAAAACTTCCTATGGCTCTTTGTAGCGCTTTTCATTTTGCATTTTCCATTTTGCATTTTACATTTTAAGTATGTTCCTCGATGAAGCCACCATCGATATCGCAGGCGGAAA
>CAYWEU010000082.1:0-3014 GCA_964457395.1 uncultured Candidatus Peribacteria bacterium | reverse complement strand
CATGGTTCTGGCAAACGTCGGGCTTTCGACGATCAGCCCGAGCAGTTCATCGGCATTCAACGAGACGATGCCAACCGAGTTGCCGAAGATGAGCACTTCGTTCTCGAACGGAAACTGATCTTTGTTCACGAGGAGAATTTCGATGAGGTTCTGGTCGTAGTCTTTCGGCAAGAATTTGCGCATGATACCGACACTCTCAGCCGTGTTCGGCGACAAGTACCGCGTCTTGATTTTCCTGCGCAGTTTCTCGTGCGTGTATGACTCGAAAAATGCGGGGAAGAATGTGGTGACGCTGTCGAGGTTGGTGTAGCCCAGGATTTCGCGTTTGGCCGAGAGCGATTCATGAAAGACTTTCTCGACGCCGGAACGTCCTTCGTAGAATCGGATCTTGGGTTTGAACGCCAGCGAGCTCGCAAGCGACTTGAGCTCCGGCATGAGTCCTCTGGCTACGTTCATGCGCTCCTCGGCGAGCTTGAGCAACTGCTCCGGCGGTTCGGGGGCGAAGCACTTCACGCCGTTTTTGTTGTACTGGCTCAAGAGTTTTTTCTCGAGGAGGTTTTCCAGCGTATGGTAACAGCTGACTCTGTGCGTGTTGGCTTTGCGCGCGATGACCGACACGGGTCCGCCGCTGATTTCCAAACATGCCAGGTATACGCGGGCTTCTTCGTCCGTCAGGCCAAGTCGCTGCAATTCTGTCATCATGTCCTCATTCTACCGATGTTGTAGAGTTTTTTCTACAGAAAATTGTCTATAGATTTTGGCTTACAGAAGTCATTAATAGTATTCTATATACATCACTGTTGGACGATGTTGACTATAGATGAGATACTGGTAACAGTCACAGAATCCGTGGAAATGGTCTTCTACTCTCCCCATTTTTTGTTTTACGTATGCGCAACGATTGCACCCAGTGTCGGCAGACATTCGAATTCGATACTCAGGACCAGGCATTTTGCGACTCCATGCAGGTGCCTCCGCCGAAACAGTGTCCGAACTGCCGCCTGCAACGGCGTCTGTGCGAACGCAACACGCGCAGCCTCTACTACCGAAAATGCGACCTCACGGGGAAGCAGATTGTCTCGCAATACCACCAAAACCAGCCGTTTCCTGTGTACGGCTTGGACGCATGGATGAGTGATGAGTGGGATGGCACACGCTACGGACAAGATTTCGATTTTTCCCGGCCGTTTTTTGATCAGTTGCAAGAGTTGTTCGTCAAAGTTCCGCATATCGCGCTGTTCAATACACCAGGCACAATGGAGAACAGTGATTTCAATAACTGCACTGCTTACCTCAAGAATTGCTATTTGATTTGTGAGAGTGACTTCGCGGAAGATTGTTACTACAGCAACCTGCTCAAGAAGTGCACGAATCTCGTCGACTGCTCGGTGTGCTACGAAGACGAGTTATGTTACGAGTGTATCGACTGTATCGGCTGCCAGAGCTTGCGGTATTCCCAAGACTGCCAAAACTGTTCCAACAGCTTCTTCTTGAAGAACTGCCACAGTTGCCGGGACTGCATCGGCTGCATCAACCAGCGACAAAAGCAGTACATGATCTGCAATGTGCAGTATACAAAGGAGCAATATGAGAAATATCTGAAAGCGTTCACGCTCAATACAGCTTCGGGAGTTGCGAAAGTCCGCAAGCAAGCAGAAGAGTTCTTCGTACTACAACCGCATAAAGCGATGCATGGAGAGCATAATGAGAACGTGATCGGTGACTACATCAACCAGTGCAAGAATGTCTTTCGGTCATTCGACATGCAGGACTGCGAAGATTGCAGGCACTGCGCGCGGCTATCGCTACGAAATAAGTCCTGCATGGACTTTAACTCCTGGGGCGACAAGTCCGAATTGGTGTACTACAGCTCCGCCTGCGGAGATAACGCGTACTTCGTGCGTTTCTGTTCCAATTGCATCAACATCCAGAACGCGGATTACAGCTTTGAATGTATGAATTCCAGCAATATTTTCGGCTGTATCGGCCTTAAAAAGAAAAAGTACTGCATCTTGAACAAGCAATATACGAAAGAGGAATATGAGAAACTGATGCCAAAACTGATCGAGCATATGAGACGAACGGGAGAATGGGGCGAATATTTCCCCATGAGTCTCTGTCCGTTTGCGTACAACGAGACGTTCGTCATGGACCAGTTTCCACTGACGAAAGAAGAAGTACTCGCGCGCGGTTGGCGTTGGTACGAGCAGGAAGAGCAAGAGCGCTATATGGGCGAGGATGTCGAATTGCCCGAATCCATTGCTGAGGTCGATGATGCGATTTGCAAGAAGATCCTGCGCTGTCAGGTTACTGGAAAGCCGTACAAAATCATTCCGCAGGAGCTCACGTTCTACCGTATGCTCGACATTCCGCCGCCGCGTCTGTGCCCAGACCAGCGTCACCGTGAGCGCCAAGCCAAGCGCAATCCGTATCGTCTCTGGAATCGCCAGTGTTCCAACTGCAAACAAGAAGTCTGTACCACGTTCGCGCCGGATCGACCGGAGCCTATCGTATGCGAAGAATGCTATTTGGCTACCGTGTATTGATCATGCAGCAAGCCTGTACCCAGTGTCGGCAGAACTTCGAGATCACGGACGAAGATTTTTCCTTCTACGACAAAGTTTCGCCGGTGTTCAACGGCAAGAAAGAATTGATACCGCCGCCTACGCTGTGTCCGGACTGCCGACAGCAGCGCAGGCTCACGTTCCTGAATGAACGATACTTATATCACCGAACGTGCGATTTGACTGGCAAGTCCATCATTTCCGTTTATGCTCCGGGCACGCCCTACAAAGTATACGATCAAAACGTGTGGTGGGGAGATGACTGGGATCCGATGTCCTATGGCCGAGACATGGACTTTAACCGACCTTTTTTTGAGCAATGTGATGAATTGCTGCAAGCATGTCCTCATCCATCGCTCCTCAGCGATTTCTTTACGAATCAGAATAGCGAATTCACGAACCATACGGGCTCCCTGAAAGATTGCTATCTCGTTTTCGATTCGGATTACG
>CAYWEU010000081.1:0-4957 GCA_964457395.1 uncultured Candidatus Peribacteria bacterium | reverse complement strand
CATTCGTTTCACTCCTTCCACTCTTCTTACTCTTTCCACTCTTCGATTTCTCATGCTCCTCCGAAAGACGCTGGTGCTCATTTTTGCATATCCTCGCCCATCGCAACGTCCTATCAACTGCGGCGATTTGATCCGCTCGTGCAGCAGTCGACGGTGGACATTCGTCGAAGCACATGATGATGTCGCTGCCCAACTTTTGCTGGATGGCCATAGATTCCTTTGGTCCCAGAAACAGCGGAGCGCCGTTGCGGTGATTGCGAAAGTGCACGCCTTCCTCGGTCATGGATCGAATACCGCGCAGCGAGAACACCTGAAACCCTCCAGAGTCTGTCAGTATCGGCTTGTCCCAACCGATGTACGCATGCAGCCCGCCTGCCTGCGCAACGGTATCTTCGCCCGGGTGCAGATGTAGATGATACGTGTTGCAGAGCAGACACTCGGCACCAAGCTCCAGTAATTGATCAAAACTGATGCCTTTCATGGCTCCTGCGGTGGCAACTGGCAAAAAGAACGGGGTCTGCAACTGCCCATGAGTGGTTGTCAGCGTGCCGGTGCGGCCCAACGCCGTTGTCGATTGCAGGGAAAACATGGATGACACTATAACTGAACTGCATCCTCGGCGCCTCCGGCGCCGTCCGCGACACGGTGTCGCGGCTGCGAGAGGAGGTGGTTTTCGCTTGCTAGCGTGCTGTTTTTATCATCCAATGGCCTCGAAGAAATGCGATACTGGCGGCATCTTTCTTCCCCACATCAGCTATGTCTTGCTGTTCTTGTCCTCAACCATGTCTGACCAGGCATGTTTTCTGGCTCCCACATGTTGGCTTCGGCTTGGTTCTCGTCGGTATCGGTGTCAATCACTATCGTCACCTCGGTGACTTCGTTGCCATGTCCGGCGGCGTATTCGCTTCCGTTCCTGCCATCGGTACTGTTGCAGGATTGCTCTCGTATCTCTTCCCTGCACTCCTCATCATCGGAGGCGCGTTGTTTGCCAGCCGACAATGTCGATGTCTGTCGAAGGTCTTTATCGTAGCCGCGCTCAGCGGCATTATGGGTTGGGGAGGCTTGGCTCTCATGCTTGGCGATGCTACGGCTGGTTCTGCAGTGATGCCTGCCATCCAAACCGCGTTCGTGTTCCTCATCACCTACTGGGTCATCAAGAAGATGAGTTGCTGCGGCAAGAGCTGCGCACCCGGCATGGGGAGCGGTGCTGCTTGCGTATGCGGCAAAGGCGGCGCGTGCACGTGTGGCAAAACTTCCATGTAGAGACTTTTTTCTTCACTCATGAAACTTCAGTACAAATCCGTTCCATTTGTCTCATGCATGCTCCTGCGGATCGCCGTGGGAGCATGCTTAGTGCTCATCGGCATTGCTCAGTACAGGGACTTTGCGCCGTTTGTGGCCAATGTGACCGATGGTCTTGGTATGCTGTCTTTCGTGGGATACGCATGGGCGTTTCTGCTGCCGGCGCTACTCGTGTTTGGCGGCGGTATGCTCGCCATCGGACGCTATTCGTATTTAGCCGCGTGGACAGGCGGCATCGCACTTGGATCAATCCCCGTCGGTCTCATCTTGAAAACAGTCATGACAGGCTTGCCGCTGCCCGACATGCTGAAAGAGGCGTATCCATCAGTCGTCTGGCTGATAGCGTTTTATTTAGCAGTCAATATGCAGCCGGACTTCGAAAAGATCATTGGAGAGCAGTGATGCTTTGATGGGATCTAGAAGAGAGTGGAAGGAGTGGAAGGAGTGGAACGAACAGCCAGCAGCATAACAAGCACGGAAGTTCCTGCCACTCTTCCCACTCTTCTCGCTCCTTCCACTCCTTCCACTCCTTCATTTACACCGGCTTCTTCTCAATAATCTTGTCGATCAAGCCGTATTCCAGTGCTTCTTGCGCGCTGAGAAACTTGTCACGTTCGGTATCGATCTTGACCTTGGCGATCTTCTGTCCTGTGTGCTTGGCGATCATCTCGTTGAGCATGTCCTTCATGCGGATGATGTGCTCGGCGTGGATCGCGATGTCGGTCGCCTGACCCTCTGTGCCACCAAGCGGTTGGTGGATCATGATCTCTGAGTGGGGGAGCGCGAAACGCTTGCCTTTCTCGCCACCCATGAGGATCACGGCTCCGCCGGAGGCGGCCATACCAAGACACACTGTCGAGACGTTGGGAGCGATGAGTTGCATGGTGTCATACATCGCGAGCGTAGAACTGACCTGACCCCCAGGAGAATTGACGTACATGATGATGTCTTTTTTGGGATCCTGTTTTTCTAGGAACAGCAACTGCGCGATGACCGTATTGGCGACAGGGTCGTTGATCTGTGTTCCGAGGAAGATGATGCGTTCCTCGAGTAATCGTGAATAGATGTCGTACGTTCGCTCGCCCATAGGAGTTTTCTCGATGACGGTCGGGACTAACACGTCGCTATGCGGGGCGATGTGTCCGGCAGAGAATTGTTTTGCAGTCGACTGGATGAGTGGGTGCATAGGAGAAGTGGGAGACTGTACACTGAGAGCGAATACTTCTATTTCTTTCCTTCCTATTGTAGCATTTCACGACGGTGTTTGGCAGTATGCAGAGCCAAAAACTATGGTGCAATACGGGAAGTAAACTTGTCATGGCTGCACTACATTTCGTTCAAGATTGGCGCGAGGAACTACGAACGTTTTTGCAGACGGCTCGCGTACCGTTGCTGGTTGTTCTTGGCCCGACTGCGAGCGGAAAGACGAGCGCTTCTATCGACATTGCTCAGTGGCTGGGCTTAGAACTTGGCGTCACCGCCGACATCGTTAACGCAGATTCGCGGCAGTGCTACAGACACCTCGATATCGGAACCGCGAAAATTCGGCCCGAGCACATGCATGGTATTGCGCATCATTTGTTCTCGGTGCTCGATCCCAAGGATGAATGCACGATAGCGTGGTACCAGCGAGAGGCGACGAGCATGATCGATGCCATTCACAAACGCGGAAACGTGCCGATGCTGGTAGGAGGGTCTATGCTGTACATCAGTGCCATTATCGATGGCCTACAGCCGATAGCAGGAGATGCGGATATTCGAAAACAGTTGGAATGCGAGTATGAGCAAGACGCCGGTCAGAGTTTGCACCGGAAGCTGTCAGCAATCGATCCGCAGTCAGCCGCATCGATTCCTCGGCAGAACAAGGTGTACCTCATGCGCGCGATGGAAATTTACCGATCGACCGGCAGATCAAAGACAGAGGGATTGCGTCGTGTGGATTGTCCGTACGATACGTTGCTCCTTGGCATGTATCGCGAGCGCAAAGAACTGTGCGCGGCGATCGATACACGAACAACGTCGATGCTGCAGTCGGGTTGGATCGATGAAGTCAGGTCATTGCTCGACAAAGGATACACGTCCTCTGACGCCGGGCTGGTGAGCCATGGGTATCGAGAAATCGCGTTGGCAATTCTTGCGGGGGACGATCCGATGAATCTGGACACTGTCATCGCTGCGAAAACTCGTCAGTACGCGAAGCGACAGATGACGTGGTGGAGAGGGGACGAGAGGATAGGGTGGATTGAGATGAGTGATGGGAAGAATTCTTTTTGAGGGGAAATCAAAGAAATCGAGGACTTCGAGGAAATCGAAGAAATCGAAGAGGTTTCTGGGCTTTCCTATGCCTTTTGATTCACGTGCTCCAATTGCAGCAACGTCGTCAGCACGCGGTCATCAGACTCCATCGCAAGTTTCTTTTGTTCGGCGGTGGCTTTCGAAAGCAGGATTTGGTCTGTTTTCATCTTCAGCTGATCCGATGTTTTTCTCAACATCGCGATCGACTCGGGCAGGGGTAACGAAGACTCAGATAATTTCTTCATCGCGCTGTTTGCAATATCGGCAGGAGAGCGACTTACTGCTTCTTTTCGCTCAGACCCAGCTTTCGTGCTCGAGCGGATATCGTGAAGAGAATCCATTGGAGATTCGTTTGGTGTGTTTGTCTTGTTTGCCATAAAAAAATGTGGGTATTAGAATTTGAAAACGTCTGCGTGCGATTCGATTCTCTGCTTCATCTCCCACAGTTGCTCGATCATGCTCTCGAGCTGCGGGCTGGAGTCTGGGGTCTGCTTGGATGCATAGAACTCGGAAATGTGACGCAGCAAGTCGGCAATGTTGACCATCGCGACGTCGGTCTTGGCTTTCCAGTCTGCATCGAGACTGTCGTAGATGTCTCTATTTAGAAACGTTTCGGGCTGGTGAACGTCGATCTCGTTGTTCTTGATGAGTGACTCGATCAGTTTGACGAAATCCTTGTGCTCGTCGCCCATGTCTCCGGCGATGGCCTTACCGGCTTTCTTCTGGTCGGAGATCGAGAGATCTTGATTAGCCTGCAGGTTGGCGTAGTAGTCGGACATTTGTGGAATTATACCATAAAGTGAGGTGGTAGGGATAGGAGTTGCAGGAGGAAATCGAGGAAATCGACGAATGTTGAGAAGAAATCGACGAGGCTCCTCGATTTCTTCCTCATCGTGCTATCAAATGTTTCTCCGCAGCCTTCCTTGCTCTCACAACCAGCTCCGCGTTGAGCAGACTGCCGAACTTCATGTCGGGGATTCCGCTTTGGCGTATGCCGAACATTTCTCCGGGTCCGCGCAGCTTGAGGTCTATTTCTGCGAGCGTGAAACCCGAATCATGCTTTTCCATTGCTTTCAACCGCTGCGACCTGGCTTGTTCGGGCGTCGTGGTGAACAGGAAGCAGTAACTTTGGGCATCGCTGCGGCCTACTCGCCCGCGGAACTGGTGCAGCTGAGCCAAGCCAAACCTCTCGGCTCCTTCGATAATAATAATCGTGCTATTTGGCACGTCGATGCCAACTTCTATCACCGATGTCGACACCAAAATGTCTGACTGCTTGTCTTTGAATCGCTGCATCGTATCGGCTTTTTCGGCCGGAGTCATTTTGCCATGCAGCATCGCGATCTTTCGTCTTGGGAAC
>CAYWEU010000080.1:0-6303 GCA_964457395.1 uncultured Candidatus Peribacteria bacterium | reverse complement strand
TCTTCCGCGACGCCACCACCAAGCGCGTAACGGTTGCCGCTCCGTCTGCAGAGCAGAATGCGACGATCTCGGTGACGAGATAACGGGACGAACCAGACGAACCAGAGGAGTCAGAAGAAATTTCTTCTGATTCTTCTGGTTCTTTGCCTCTCTTTTTGCGGAAGCTATTGAGTATTTAGTGAAAAAGTGCTATCATACTACGATGGCTTTCAAACTCCCACAGTCACATCTGTTCAAACAACTGGTCGGCGCTATCGTCGGTATGTTCGCCGCCGGACTGTTCTATGTCGGATATCAGACTTTCTCAGATGTTCAGTTGAGTAATTTCATGATGAAAGCCGATGTCGTCACAGAGACTCCCACAGTCGTTGAAGACGCTCCGAAAGCGCAGCCTACCGATACAACGATTGCCAAAGACGAATTCGCACGTTTGCAAGAACGCGCGCGTGAAGTCGCCAAGCAATTTGGCCTCAAGCAGCCGGTCGAGCCGTCGGTCGCTCTTCCTGTCGAGGACCGCACGCAACAGCGCTTGGCAGCGCGCAAGCAGATGCTTGCGCAGTTCAACGCGACCACCCAACCGACGGCGTCGCACGATGTCACTGCCGTTACCGCCCACGAGACTCCTCACGCAGCCGCGCCTTCGTATCAGACGCCGACGCCGGTCACTCAGACCGCGCTGGCCAACTCGGGCAGCGGCATGGCGTTTGTCGCCGTGCTTGCCTTACTGGTTGGCATCGCACTCCACTATCGGCAAACCTTGCAACGCAAGCTGGTTGCCTTGGCGATCAGAAGCGACGTATAGTTTGTTCCATGCCGACGGCAGTCATCGTGTTCTTCGGGTTGATCGGACTTGCGATGGGCAGTTTTGCGACCGTGCTCATCGAGCGCCTGCCTTCCGGACAATCGATCGGGGGCCGTTCGCGCTGTCCGCGATGTCACAAGCAATTGCAATGGGTCGAGTTGGTGCCAGTCGTCAGCTTTCTGGTGCTGGGCGGCCGCTGCAGACATTGCAGAAAAACAATCACCCTGCGGTATCCGTTCATCGAACTCATGTCCATGGCGCTCTTCGTCGGCTCCGCGATGTTTCATGCGGCTGACACGACGGCGGCCATTACGACCGGCATCATCTTGTGGGCGTTGCTCGTCGTCTCGGTCATCGATGCGCTGCATCGACAGATTCCGGACTTGCTCACGGCCATCGTCGCCGCGGCCGCGGTTGTTGCTGCGATCGATGCTGGCAGCATACTGTCCGGTGCCGCCGGTGCGCTGCTGTGTTTGCTGTGGTTTGGGGGACAGTGGCTGCTCAGCCGCGGGCGGTGGGTGGGTGCGGGGGATATTTTGCTCGGTGCCGCACTGGGGTTTTGGTTAGGAGGCATCAGCGCGGTGGGTATGTTGTTGCTGGCATACATCATCGGCATGGTGTGGATCGTGATCTTGCTGGCACAAAAGCGTGTTCGTTTGGATGGTCGTTCCATCATCGCTTTCGGTCCTTTTTTGGCACTCGCGGCAGTAGCGACACACATTGGTGCGGTTGATTGGTATTTGAGGATGATTTTTTGATTGGCAACGACGCCGGACGAACCCTTCGATGCACTCAGGGCAGGCGCCCGCTCCTCATCCAAAAAATGAAGCATTATCTGGTACGCTGTGTCCATGAAACTCGTCGCAGCCAACCGCAGGGCCAAGTTCGATTTTGAGCTGAGTGACACGATCGAAGCGGGCATGATCCTCACAGGACAAGAGGTGAAAGCCTGTCGTGCGGGGCAGGTGACTATCGCCGGTTCGTACGTGTCGTTTTTGGGCGGCAAGCCGCTGCTGAAGCAGGCCAAAATCGCGCCGTACAAGCATGCCTCTGGTCTCGACGGCTACGAGCCCGCGCGTGATCGCCACTTGCTGCTCAGCAAGTCACAAATCGCCAAGCTGCAGACTGCGTCGAACGAGAAAGGTATCTCGATCGTGCCGCTCGAAGTGCGGGCGGGAAAATTTATCAAAGTGATGCTGGGCATCGGGCGGGGGAGAAAGAGGATTGATAAGAGGGAGAGGATAAAGGAGAAAGAGATGGGGCGAAGGTTGAGGATGGGGAAAGAAGTGTAAAATGAGGACTTCGAGGAAATCGAACCTGCCTGCCGGCAGGCAGGGAAATCGAGGATTTCGACGAAACCTCTTCGATTTCTTCGACGTCGTCGATTTCCTCGATTTCCTTCCGATTTTGTGTTCCTTCCGCAACAATCGGTTATCCTATCTCCAATGAGTCTCCTCCCGTCACAAATCACCCGCGTCATCGAGGAATTTTCCAAGCTGCCGGGCATAGGCCCCAAGAGTGCGGAACGGCTGACGTTTCATCTGCTCCGTTCCGGCAAAGCGTCGCCGGAGGGACTGGGTAATGCATTGCTGCGACTCAAGTCGGACCTCAAGTACTGCCGCCAGTGCCAGATGATCACGCTGTCGGAGCTGTGTGGTGTCTGTGAAGATGGCACACGCGACCGGTCGACGATCCTGGTTGTCGAGGAGCCATTGGAGGTCATCGCGTTCGAGAAAACTTCGTACAAGGGCGTGTATCACGTGCTCCATGGTGTCTTGTCGCCCATCGACGGCATGGGGCCCGAGCAATTGCGACTCAAAGAACTGGTCGATCGATGCAAAACCGGCGACGTAAAAGAAGTCGTCATCGCGACGAATCTGGATGTCGAGGGCGAGGCAACTGCAACGTATATCAAGCAACAGGTGGCCAGCAGCGTTCCGGCGGTCACGCGGCTCGCGCATGGCTTGCCCATGGGTGCGGACATCGAGTTTGCGGACCAGGTCACACTGAAAGAAGCGATAGCAGGGAGAAGAAGGGCGTAGCCCCGCGCTACTCCAGCCACAACACATCCGCAGCACTGGATGTGGGCATGGTCAGTTCGATAGCCAGCAGCGGTTGTTCGCCTGTATTCATCAGTTTGTGCGTTGTGCCCGGCGGTACTACGATCACCTGCCCTGCACGGATATTCTGCGTTTGTCCGTTGAGCGTTACTTGCCCTTGTCCGCTGATCATAGAGTACACATGGCTGCGCATGAGATGTTTGTGCAACCGGATAGCCGTATGAATCTTGAGGAACTGCACGTCGCCATCCGCGGACACATAGACCTGCGATTGATCGTAGCCGCTTTGCTTGTCAGTGAATTGCTGGGCGAAAGCCGATGGGATGTCGATGATTTCGGCTTTCGCGGCCGATGATGACGATGATGAACTGCGTTGATACTCCGTCGGCGCCGTGTCGACGTAGTCCGTACTGACACTCGTGGAATCCTGCTTGCGCATCGACTCGAAACTGTTGGTAGGGTTGAGCCCATCCAGCACCTTGCGGCACCCGATGAACGAGAGACAGGTGACGGCGATGGCAAGAGTCGCGATGGACCTCATATACGGGGAAACGCTACACGCGCGCGGTGATTTGCTCAAGAGAGAGTAGGCAGAAGTCAGTACGAACTGATTACTGACCACTGACTACTGACTACTCACTACTTTTTCTTCTCATCAATCCAATGTCAGCGGCAACGCTTTTGTCCCGCTCTTGGCACCGTACGCGCCATAGCCTTCTTGTTCGAGTGTTCGGGCAAATTCGGGACCACCACTCCTTACGATCTTGCCGTGCACCATGACATGCACATGGTCCGGGATGATGTACTCCAGGATGCGCGCGTAATGCGTGACGAGCAGGCAAGCGAAATCTTTTGATTGCATCGTGTTCACGCCGTTTGCCACCACCCGCAGGGCATCGACATCCAAGCCTGAGTCTGTTTCGTCGAGTAGTGCCAGCAGCGGCTGCAGCACGTGTAATTGCAGTATCTCGGCTTTCTTCTTTTCGCCTCCACTGAAGCCTTTGTTGACTGGCCGTTCGATGAGTGCCGGTTCCATGTGTAGCAGCTTCGCCTTTTCTTCAAGCAGCTTCGCGAACTTGATCGGTGACATTTTGCGATACGTAGAGTCACGCGCTTGCATTTGTGCGTCGTACGCGGCCAGCAAGAAACTGCGTAAAGTCACGCCAGCGATTTCCTTAGGATACTGAAACGCAAGGAACAGTCCTCTACATGCCCGCTGATCGGTGCTGAGCTTGAGCAAGTTCTGCCCTCGAAACATCATCGATCCCTTCGTGATGTTGTATTTGGGGTGACCCATCAATGCTGAAACCAGCGATGATTTCCCTGAGCCATTTGGTCCCATGATTGCATGTACTTCGCCGGGCAAGATGCGCATGGTCAATCCGCGCACGACTTCTTTGCCATCCACGGCGACATGCAGGTTTTTGATGTCGAGGAGAGGCATAGGGGACAGAGATTTCGGCATGGGGGTAGCATAGCGTAGACACGCCTGGACTTCCTCTCTTTACGGTGCTTCTCTCCTTCAGTACCCTCATCCGCGCAATGCCTACTGTGACCTTTATCCAGCAAAATGGCCAAGTGACCACTGTGCAAGCGCAAGAAGGCGAGACGATACTCAAAATCGCCCTCGACAACAACATACCCATGGAGCACGCCTGTGGTGGCAACGGTTTTTGCACGACGTGCATGTGCACGGTCAAAAGCGGTATGGACAAGCTAAGCCCGCGCAACGACCGGGAGGAGAATATGGGAGTTGTCGATGATCCCAATCGATTAAGCTGCCAATCGCAGGTGATGGGGGATGTGGAGGTGGAGGTGATCGAATATTAAGGCTGTAGCTGCGACACCGTGTCGCAGACCGGACCGAAGGTCCGGATGGTTTGTCAAAACGACAACAGTCGCAACGATCTGACCAACCCATCGGCGGCTGTGCCGCCGTGTGCGACACGGTGTCGCACCTGCGAAAATTCTTACTGCGACGACAACACCGATATTTTTTGCTTCACCCCCTCATTGTACGGTTCGATCTTGTTGATGCGGCGGTAGACTTCTTCGGCTTTTTCGTTCTGTGTCAGCTGCAAGTAGCACTCGGCCAATAAATTGAGCAACTCGGTATCTCTCGACAGGCGAGCAGAGGCTTTTTCGAGAAGCGGCGCGGCTTCCTCGAACCTGCGGGCGGCGATGCACGCACGGCCGAGCGCGGCCGAACGTTCGGGAACTTGCGGGTCGCGGTTGAGTGCCTCCTGGTAGGCTTGGCAGGCTTCCACGTACTTGGTCTGCATGTAGTAGGCCAAGCCCAAGTTCGAGAAAAACGACACGTCATCGCGCTTGAGGATGAGATCTTTGTAGAGGGCTTCGGCTTTGGCTTCGCGATTGGTGGTCAGGTAGAGCTTTGCCAACTCGGCTTGGATCTCGATCGCGTTTGGGTTGATGGTCAGTGCCTGGATGAACAAGTGTTCTGCCTTGTCGATGTTCTGCAGTGCTATTTCTTTCTCGGCGTAGCGCAGCAAACTACGTACTTTCTGCAGCTCGATGGCCGACGTGCGGGGGTTCTTGCGCGGTTTTTCAATCACCGTTTCTTCCACGATCTTTGCGCCGCGGTCTTCCACGGACTGGAAGCGGATTTTCACCGATCGTACAAGCCTGCGTACGGACCGGTTGCGCAGCAGCAGCCTCCCGAACACAAGAACGAGAATGCCAAGAAGCGACGTGAGGAAGACGATCAGGTAAATCATCGTACGAGGGGTTAACCCGGGGACGGCTTACGATAGCATCAGTCGCCGTCCAGTGCCAGCGCAAACTGTTCGAGCAACAGGCCGCGATGGGCGTTGGTTTTGAGCCCGTGCACGAGCTTCATGTACGCGGCGCTCCAGACGGGTTTACGGGTGACGTCGGGGTACTCGCGCAGGGTGACTCCCAGGTGCAGCAGCAGGTCGTCGGTCTCGGCTTTGCTCTCGATGAACGAGGCGATCCATTGGAACCGTTGGGTCAGGCTCTTTGATTGCCAAAATTGCTTGGCCTGCGAGTGCAGCTGCTTCTCGCGACGAAGCGTATCCGGGTCGTTGCGTAGACGGATCGCCTTGCCCGGAGCCCCTTGGGCCAAGTGCAAGATGAGCGACGCGTCATCTGGTATCGTGCCTTGCATCAGCGGGCGCATGACCTGCGAAGGCACGGAATAAAACTTAACCGTGCGCGTGCGCGAGAGCAGGGTCGGCAGCAATAGCGCCTCTGCCTCGGTTGTCAGGAGGAACACGACGCGCTTGGGCGGCTCTTCCAGGATTTTCAAAAACGCATTCGCCGCAGCGGGTTGCATGCGTTCCACCGAGCGGATGAGGCAGCACAGGTGTTTGGATTGTCCGGTTTCATGCAGGCGCTCTTGCAGCAAGCGTACTTCCTCGATGCCGATGATGTCCGTGCGCGCCTTGGGCACTTTGGTGCGGT
>CAYWEU010000079.1:0-6421 GCA_964457395.1 uncultured Candidatus Peribacteria bacterium | reverse complement strand
CGATGTCGTAGGAGGTAGTGACAATGTAGTACGTTCGGTTGCCTATGGACGCGGTGTAGGTATTGTCCTCGCCTTTGACTTGCGAGAATTGCGTTGTCGCGGGGTCAAATCGTTTGGGCTGGCAAGCCACAGAATAGGGTTTGACGGTCCTGGTAAGCTGTGCGGCCGTAGGCACAGGGTTATCTAGGAAATGAACCGGGACGGGATCCGTAGCGGCAGTAGCGAAGGGGACTAGGATTACGAAAGACAGGGCAACAATGAGAGCACGCATAAACCCGATACTACTGTTGATACCCTCAATCGTCAATTCACAAGAGTTTCCATTAGACTGATCTCCTCTCACGTCCGTACTACTACTTTCGCATCCGCAATCACCACTCCATCTTCGCGTACCAGAACCGGGTTGAGGTCCAGCTCAGCGATCTGCGGACAATCGGTGACCAGACGCGACACAGTTGCGATGACTGTCGCTAATGCATCGATGTCCGACTGCGGCTTGCCGCGCATGCCGAGTAAGAGCTTCCAGGACTTCAGCTGCGTGAGCATCTCGTACGCCTGCCGTTCGTCCACCGGCGCGATGCGGAACGCCGTGTCCTGAAACAGTTCGGTATAAATTCCACCGAGTCCGACCATGACGACGTGTCCGAAGGTCGGGTCTCGCAGCGCTCCGACGATGAACTCGTTGCCGACGGGCAAAAACTGCTGGATGAGAATACCGTTGATCCCCGCGGTTGGCGCGTGCTTCTCGCAATTGTCCATAATGTCTTTGAATGCCTTCTTTACCTGATCGGCATTCTGCAGATTTGCACGGATGCCCCCGACTTCGGTCTTGTGCAGAATGTCCGGGGAGCTGATTTTGGCGATCACCGGGTAGCCGATTTCTTCTGCAAGTTCTGTGGCCTGTTTGGCGGTTTTCGCAACAGCTTGCTTCGGCACGGTCAAGGCGTAGAGCGCGAAGAGCTTCTCGGTCAGTTCTTCGTCGAGCAGTCCTGACGTTTTCTTGAGCAGCTCGTGCGCTCCGGCTGACTGGGTATCTTCATCGCCACGGTCGATCTGCACATCTCCAGGGTGAGCGAGTTGCTTGAGTGATGCCAGTGCATGCATGGCTTCTTCCGGTGTTTCGAAGTGAGGAATGCCGCCGTCGCCGAGAATCGTGCGCGCTTCCAGCACTGCTTGATGTCCCATAAAACTTGTGACGATCGGCAGGAGCGGGTGCGTTTTGGCAACATGCACGATCGCTTCTGCGATTTCGCGTGCAGGAGTCATAACTTGCGGTGTCAGCATGATGGCGATGCCGTCGATGTTCGGGTCGGCGGCGCACGCAGAGATGGCGGCTTGATATCTGTCACCGAGCGCATCACCCAGAACATCGATCGGGTTTTTCACGCTTGCTGCGGGAGGCAGTTTGGCTTTGAGTTGTTCTTGCGACTTCTCGCTGAGGCTCGCCAGTATCAGCCCTTCTTTTTCTGCTGCGTCGGTTGCCAGTACCCCAGGACCGCCGGCGTTGGTGATGATTGCCACGCGCGACGAGAGCAGCGGCGGTTGGGTGGACAGGGTTTGCAGAAGACCCAAAAATTCATTCGTAGTGTTGGCGCGGCGGATGCCTGCCTGCCTGCACGCGGCATCGATAGATGCGTCAGTCCCTGCGAGAGCGCCAGTGTGCGACGACACCGCCATGGATCCACGAACAGAAACGCCGGATTTGATGAGCACTACGGGCTTGTCTTTCGAGACGCTTGCCGCGATGTCCAAAAACTTCCGTCCGTCCTTGATGCTTTCCAGGTAGCAGCCGATGACCTTGGTTTTTGTGTCCTTCCAGCAGATCTCCAGAAAATCGGACTCATCCATATCGGCTTTGTTGCCGATGCTTGCGATCAGAGAGTACCCGATGGACAGGTTTGCAGACGCATCGAGCAGTGCAACCGCCATGGCTCCGGACTGGCTGATGAGCGCGATGGACCCGGGCTTGCCGCACTCGAGCGCGAACGATGCATTGAGCCCGATGCTCGGGCGCAAGACCCCCAGACAGTTGGGACCGACAATGCTCATGCCGTACGTTGCCGCGATCTTGGTGAGGTGCTCTTCGCGCTTACGACTCTCGTCGGTGCCCATCTCGCCAAAGCCCGCCGAAATAATCACCAGTGTCTTTACTCCTTTCTTGCCACAAGATTCCGCAACATCGGCGACTGTCTCCGCCGGTGTCACGATGACGGCCATGTCGACGGAGCCGGGGATGTCTTTGACTGTGTGAAACGCTTTCTTCCCCAGTATGTCATCGTGCTTGGGGTTTACTGGAAATACTTTTCCTTTGTATCCCTGCGTCAGCAGATTGTTCACGATAAAATACCCCAACTTCTTCTTGTCTGCGCTTGCTCCGATGACGGCAATCGATGTCGGTTCGAGAGTGAACATAGGTGAGTGCTATTGTAGGAGTCCTCAACAAAAGAAGCCAAAGAATCCAACGAATGACTTTTCTTCATTCATACTTCTTCATTCATAATTCTTCTCTGGTATACTCACCGCCTATGACGATCCAACGCCAACGCAAACAATCTATTGGCGAAAAGGTGGTAACCGGTCGCGATAGCGAGCAACTGGAGCAAACGTTGCGACCGCAGACTTTGGGCGAGTATGTGGGGCAGATGGCGATCAAGAGTCATTTGCAGGTGTACGTGCAGGCGGCGACAAAGCGCAAAGAACCTCTGGGGCATACTATTTTGCACGGTCCTCCGGGGCTGGGTAAGACGACGCTGGCGTACATCTTGGCCAAAGAAATGAACACGCAGATCCGCGTGACGTCCGGCCCGGCCATCGAGAAGCCGGGAGACCTGGCGTCGCTGCTGACGAACGTGCAGCCCGGCGACATCTTGTTTATCGACGAGATACACCGCATGCGGCCGGCTATCGAAGAAGTGTTGTACAGTGCCATGGAGGACTATGTGCTCGATATCATGATCGGCAAGGGGCCCTCGGCACGTTCCATGCGTATTGATCTGCAGCCGTTTACGCTGGTTGGCGCCACGACGAAGATCGGCTCTGTCAGCATGCCGCTGCGCGACCGATTCATCCATAACTTCAAGTTGTCGTTCTACACCACGGATGAAATGCGTGACATCGTGCACAGGACGGCGAAGATTTTGTCAGTTCCGCTGGATGACGACGCGGCTCAGCACATCGCCTCGGCCAGCAGGTCGACTCCGCGCATTGGCAATCGTCTGGTGCGCGCAGTGCGCGACTTTGCCCAAGTGCATGAGGAGCCGGTGATCACTGCTGATCGCGTGGAGCGCACACTCAAAGCACTGGGTATCGATGACAAGGGTTTGGATGACACAGATCGTCTTATCCTCTCGACGATCATCGACAAGTACGCGGGAGGTCCTGTGGGGCTTTCCACGCTGGCGGCATCAACGGCGGAAGAAGAAGAGACTCTGGAAGATGTCTACGAGCCGTACTTGCTACAGTGCGGATACTTGCAGCGCACTGCAAAGGGCCGCATGGTTACCCAGCGGGCATATGAGTTGATCGGTGCGATGGCGATGGCAACAAAGCCGAAACTTTTTTAATCATGGCAATGAGCCCTCAACTTCTCGGCATTATTATCGGGGGCTTGGTCCCCATGATTCTTTTTGCGTTTGGCGGTCCGCTTATCAAAGCCACTACACAAGAAGGAATTGGCATAGGGCTCTATCTAATTTGTGTTGGGCTTGCGGTCGTTCTGGTCGGTGTTGGATTTCATGCATACTTCCGCGATTCTACGATATCAATGCGTTCGGCAGCATACGCTGTGGGTGTCGGTTTGACTTGGGGAATGGGCGCAGGGCTTGTGGGTATTGCGGTGATGCGATATCCGGTTCCGATTGCGAAATTGATCCCGCTGTACAACATGAATACATTGATCGGAGTTTTGCTGGCGCTGTGGATTTTCGCGGAGTGGAAAAATGTTCATTTACTGAAATTGCTCATCGGTGCGATTCTTGTGGTTCTTGGGGGGACGCTTGTGGCTTTGGCGTAGTGAATACAAGCCCCCACCGTGGCGCGCGCCTACCTTGCGGTTGCTATTATCGAATGCAGGCATCCCGTTCGCAACCTTGGAACGGCCATGGCTGTTAGGAGGGTAAGGGGGTGTCGGGGGCCTAGGGAACCGAACAAGGTTCCCTGGTCCCTGACAAGGAAAAGACCAGAGCTTCATTTGAGCGATAGCCTGCAGGAGCCGGACAAGGCTCCATAACAAAAAAGCATTCTCAGCATTTTTAAAAAATACAAAAGAAAGCAATTCAGGCATTCGTTAATTTCCCCAAAGCCAATCGAATGCCATCCTCAAACCTCTTCCTGCCAAATTGCTTCGCCTGAGTTTTACACGCTTCTGCCGACCATGATGTCGATTCAAATTTCTTGATTGCTTCAATGAGTGACAACGCAGTAGGTTCGCTGAAAAATTTTCCGGTCTTGTCTGGAAGAATCGTTTCCAGCGCACCGCCCTTGCCGTACGCGATCACCGGCGTGCCGCTGGCCATGGATTCCAGTGGCACCAGGCCAAAATCTTCGTCGCCTGGAAACATCGTCGCTTTCGCGCGTGCGTACAGGTCGCGAAGTTCATCATGGCTCCTCCAGCCGTAGAATTCGACCGTGGGTCCAGCAAGTTTTTTCAATCTGCCAGCATCCGGCCCTTCGCCGACGATCTTCAAATGAACTCCGAGGGTGTTGCATCCTTCGATAGCAAGCTCGATGCGTTTGTATCGCACCAGCGAGGAAACGATCAGAAAATACTCTGGCTGTTGCATCGCCCCTGTTCCAACCGGCCCTTCTTCTAGCCAGGCATCATCGATCGGTGGGTACAAAATTTGTGAATCTCTACGCCAGTAGAGTTGGATGCGCCTCTGCACTTCTTTGGATGCCGCGAGCAGCATGTCCGGCCGGTCTGCGGCTTCGCTATCCCACAGACGTAGGCGGTGAAACAGTCGCGAGAGATACGCGCGTTTGAGCGGACCCAGCACGCCTTGGCCCGCTTGCTCCAGCACGTCGTGCGTACGATCCCACAAGTAGCGAGCAGGGGATTGCACGTAACACAGATGTTTGGGAGCACCGTTAGTGATGATGCCGTGGGCGAACGCTGACGAACTGGAAATGACGACGTCGAACTGCGAGAAGTCCCAGGCTTCGACGGCTTTCGGAAACCGGGAGAGGTGGAGGTGGTGATTGATTGAGCGAGTAGCGAGTAGCGAGTAGCGAGTAACCAACGAGTTTTGAAGATTGCTCGTGTGAATGCGTTGTTTGGGAAACCAGTCGCCGAGTTTGGATTCGTCATACAGCAGCGTGTAGATCGGCGCATCGGGGAACATATCTGCCAGTACTTTGAGCACGCGTTCGGCGCCGCCGCGCATGGTCAATAATTCGTGGACCAATGCTATGCGCATGCGTAATTGTGGAATACAAAGCTCGCTTGCCCTGAGCGAGTCCGCATAGGCGGACGAGTCGAAGGGTGAACCAACGCGATCTTCATGCGTACAGACTAGCGGCAATGTTTTGCCCTTGTCCAAGCGAGCTTCATCGTCCGCGCAGCCAGATCAGAGTCGCTGCGATGACGCTGCCAACGAAGTTCGACACCATGTCCCAGCCGGTGTTCACAAATCCGCCGACGTTCGTGCCGGGGATGAGCAGCGTGGCCATGAATTCGACGACTTCATTTAGCGAGCCGAGGCCCATGCCTGCTAGGGCGCAGAGTGTCAGTATGCCCAGCGTCGGCCGGATTTTCGCGTCTGCAGCACGCAGTCCTTGCCAGCATGCCCATGTCGACACTGCGAAACCGTACGCATGAATCGGGTTGTCGTACTTGAGATACCCGGGGATGAGCCACAGGCTGTAGAGCACATGATGCGCGCCTTCGGTTGGCCAGTTGGCCGGTACCGTGAGCAAACCGCCAAGCATGTGCAGCAAGCCCCAGATGCTCAGCGCCCACAGCAATCCTGACGAGAAATTCACTTTGCGATGCAGAGGATATATCGCGATGCCGATGGCAATCACCACGCCGATGTAAAACACGAACTCGGTATTGTGCTGACTGACCGCATACGGTGTTGAGATCAGCAGATATGCGATCGTGAATAACGTGACCGGAAGGAGGGGAGTGCGTTTCATGAGAGGGGTGGGATGGGTAGAATGGTGTGTCTTTACAGTTTGGCTAGAACCTATTTTATCAAAAAATTCTGAAAACCGACAGGAAGCCGCGCTACGCGCGGCACAAACAATTCTGAACGCTCGGGCGGGCAAAAAGAAAGGGGGTTGGGGGGAATGAATTTTTGCCCGCCCTTGCTTTCCGCCGCCACCATTCAGATTTCGCTTCGCGAAATACGCCGCAAGAAAATTTGGAAACGAAAGAGGTGTTGTTGAATAATTGCTATCCATAGACCAATCATACAACATT
>CAYWEU010000078.1:0-16923 GCA_964457395.1 uncultured Candidatus Peribacteria bacterium | reverse complement strand
ACATCGTGTTAAGTTCGTCGAATGTCGCACCGTACCAGGTTTTCTTTACTGTATCGCTGATGTTCGCGTTCTTCTTGAGCCCGGGCACACTGAGCCAGCCATCGCGAACATGCACAAACAACTTGTGTTGCACCGTCTTGAGGTCGGCTGCCAATTTGAACGCCAATGGGGTCATGCCATCCTGGCCTGCAGTCGCACCGATGAGTGCTGCCGGCACACTGGCGTTTGCAGAAACATCGACGTTCATGGCCATGAGAAGATTTTTCTCATCGCGAACATCGTACGATTGATCCGTCGACCCTGCGACAGTTGCCGAAACCGGAAACATGCCTTCGACGGGTGCCACCGTGAGCTGAAACGTCGTCTTGGTCTGCGAGATCGCCGGTGCTTCTAGGAGCTTCGTGTTCTGTTCGACTCTCTGCGCCAGTCGCTCGTGCATTTTCTGCAAGATGGCTTCGGGTGTTTGCGACGCTGATGAACAGGCGCTGATTGCAAGGACCGAGAGCGTGCAGAGGATGATACGATCGTTGCGCAGAGAAGAAGGAGGAGGAGAAAAGATGCACGAGCATGAGCCTGATGCTCGCTTTTGGCATGCAGACTACCATGGTAACAGTCAAAAAACACTACCTACCTTACCTGCTATCTATGCTACTATTATCCCACGCATGTGCGGCATCTTCGGATACATCGGCTCGAGGCAGAACGCGGGTTCTATCGTCATCAAAGGACTGAAAAACTTGGAATACCGAGGGTATGACTCCTGGGGCGTGGCACTGCAAACTGCTGACGGGATTCACGTTCGCAAAGATATCGGGAAAATCAGCAGTGTGAAGTCCAGCGATTTTGATGACATGCCGAGTACTCTGGCCATGGCGCACTCACGTTGGGCGACGCACGGCGGCGTTACGAAACAGAATGCGCATCCGCACTTCAGCGGCGACGAGCACATCGCAGTCGTGCATAACGGCATCATCGAGAATTTCCAGCAGTTGCGTGACGAACTGAAGAAGAAAGGTCATGTCTTCAAATCCGAGACCGATACCGAGGTCATCCCCCACCTCATCGACGAATACCGTAAGAAGGGTATGGATTTGCCCGAAGCCACTCGCGCTGCTTGTGCACGTTTCCATGGGCGTTTTGCGATCATGGTCTTCGAGCACGAGAGTCATACGCTTGTCGCTGCGCGTACGGGGTCTCCACTCATCGTCGGCGTCGGCGACAACGAGCTGTTCGTCGCATCGGATATTCCGGCGTTTTTGGAGTACACGCGCACGGTGCAGTACCTCGACGACGGAGAAATGGTGCATACCGACGGCACACATGTGCACTTTCAGTCCATCGAAACCGGTGAGGTGCGACAGAAGCGCAAGATCACGATCGATTGGGAGGTCAAAGACGTCGAAAAAGGTGAGTTCGAGCACTTCATGATGAAGGAAATCATGGATCAAAAAGAGAGTATTCGAAGAGCAGTGCACCAAGACGACAAAGAAATTTTGGCTGTTGCCAAGTCCATCGAGACATGTCTGGGATGCATTTTGTCCGCGTGCGGCACAGCCGGAAAAGTCTGCATGGTAGCGGATTACTTCTTCTCGGTTGTCGCCAAACGCCATGTGAACTTTGCGCCGGCAAGTGAATTTAAAATCTATCATCACTTTTTGAAACCCGAGAGCTTGATCATCGTCGTGAGCCAGAGCGGCGAGACCGCCGATGTACTGGAGGCGATGAGTGTTGCAAAACGCGCCGGGTCGAACGTGTTGGCAATTGTGAACACCGAAGGGTCGTCGATCCACCGCGCTGCAGATTTCACGCTGCTGATCAACGCCGGTCCGGAGCGTGCTGTGGCATCGACGAAGGCGGCAACCGGACAGATGGCGGTACTGTTGCTGATTGCGCATGCCGTCGCGGGAAAATTGCACGAAGGTCGGATGCTTCTGCTCGAAACTGGCGGACAGATCAACGACATGCTCAACCCGCGGTACATCGAGCACATCAAGGGCATCGCCACCAAAATCCACAAGCACGATAACATGTACATCATCGGTAAAGGCTGGAACTACCCCATGGCTCTGGAGAGCGCGATCAAGATCCAGGAAGTCAGTTACGTGCATGCGGAGGGATTCGCCGCCGGAGAACTGAAGCACGGCCCCATCGCGCTCATCGAAGAAGGCACGCCGTGCATCGCGCTCATGGGTAACGACGAATTTACCTCCGACATGATCAGCAACATCATGGAGCTTAAAGCGCGTGGAGCGATGATCATCGCGGTAGCGCCGGAGAACAACGAGATCTTCGACTTGTGGATCAAAGTCCCCGACGCGCGAGCCGCGCAGCCGATCGTGAATATCATCCCCATCCAAATCTTGGCCTACTTCTTGGCAGTGCTCCGTGGCAAAGACCCGGATATGCCACGAAATCTTGCGAAGTCGGTGACGGTGAAATAGAAGAGGAAATCGAAGAAATCGAAGATATCGAGGAAATCGAAGAGGTTCGACTCTTATTTCATCAGTGATGATCGTAGTTTGGTCAGGAGATAACTTGTTCGTTGAATACGATCATCGGCATCCGAAAATTGAATTGGCGTAATGTATCCCAAGTCGCGAGCAAGTAATGACTCACAATGAACTTCGCTCAGCGAACTGAGCGCGATATCGAAAAAATGTGCCCTGTCTTTGAACGATCTCCTGCAATTGCCTTCGGCTATATTTATCGTAACGCTGGATACTGCCCGCCGAAGTTGACTTGTTAGTCCAAACCTCTCATCTGTGGGAAAAGACTTCGTTAGTGCATAGATCCAGAGAGTGAGGCGATAGGACTCCTGCCAGGCTATGAGGTTTTGATACGGTCTTGTCATGTTGGTATCATCCTTTGAATGTATTCATGCTTACAATCTCCTCGATTTCATCGATTTCCTCGAAGTCCTCGATTTCCTTTCTACTAAGCCCTCAAATCAGTTCCAATCCCCACTAGAACCCCCACCCAACAGCCTATTTCTCGTCCGGCGGAATGCCGTAGTACTCGAACAAGAACGTCGCGATGTCTTTGAATAACGGCGCGGCTGAGCGAGAGCCGAAGTCGTCGCGCTTGGGTCGATCGAGTTTGACCAGCACGACGAATCGCGGACTGTCCACCGGTGCGTAGCCCGCGTACGTGGCGACGGTCGATCCGGTGCCGCTCTCGTACTTGCCCCCGGGACCGGCGATTTGCGAGGTGCCGGTTTTTCCTGCGATGCGGTAGCCGGGAACTTTTCCGGCTTTCGCGAAGCCGTTTTGGGCTCCGTGTACCAGTATCGACGTGATTGTCGCGGCGGTCTGCGGCTGAATGGCCTGTGTGATGACGGATGGCGGCTTCTTGTCGATCGTCCCGTCGCTGTGACGGATCTCGTCGATGATTGTGGGCTTCATCAACTTTCCGCCGTTGGCGAGAGCCGAAAACGCGGTGACCATTTGCAGCGGTGTTACCGTCAAGCCTTGTCCGTACGATGCCGTCAGCACCAACACCTCGTCCCACTCGCGCCACGGGCGCAACTCGCCGGGCAGCTCGCTGTCCAGCTCAATGCCCGTTATTTTTCCGAAGCCAAATTTTTCCAGTGACGCATGAAATAATTTTCTTCCAAGTTTCTTGCTGACACTGGTCATGCAGGTGTTTATCGAGAAGTCCATGCAGCCGACCATGTCCACTTTTCCGTAGTATTTGTTCAACGCGTTTTTGATTGTAAAGACGTCGATCTTCACCGGCCCCTTGTCATCGTAGATGTCGGAAGGAGCGACTTCTCCTTGGTCGATGGCGATCGCCATGGTGACGGGCTTCATCACCGACCCCGGTTCGTAGATTTCCTGAATCGTGCGGTTGACGTACGAGCCGACACCGATGTTGTTCTTGTACTTCAGCCACACGCCGAGCTTCTCGGTCGGAAACACCTCGCGGCGGTTGTTGTCTCCCAAGTAATAGTAGTACCGCGTGGTTGATTTCAAGTCATACAGTCGCTCGATTTCGACGAGCTTTTGCTGCAGTTCCGGCCGCAGGTTCTTGCGGCCTTCGGGGGTGATGTCTCCGATGTAGCTCTTCAGAACACGCACGTTCGTCTTAGGGTTGAACACTTCGACGATGATCCCCTTCTCGCGCTCGGCGTCGATGAGCATCGGCTCTTTTTCGTACACCGACGCGTATTGGTTGTTATCGAACAGTGGCGCGTTGGCCATGGTGATGATCCTGCCCGTGCGCGGGTCCATGATGATCACCTGCCCGCTTTCGGCATCGACTTTCTTGATCATGGCGTCGAGCAGTTCTTCGACTTTGTTCTGAATGAATCTGTCGATGGTCAGCACGATAGTCGACCCGTCACGCGGATCGCGAAATGTTTGATCCGAGGAAACAATCTGGCCGCCGAACGGATCTGTAACGGACGTGATCTCGCCGTCTTGCCCTCGTAGTTGCGCGTGGTACGTGCGTTCTATGCCGTACTGCGGTTCTTGCTGGGCGTTGATGAAGCCGGTGACGTGCGCAGCGATTTTCGTATCCGGGTAGTACCGCCAATGCTGCGGGATGAGTGCAACGGCGCGCAACGGGTGGTAGATGGCAGTTGCTTGCGACAGTTTCTTTCCAGTCCCAAGCACGGCGTTCCCCGCTGCTTCCAGTGATTGCAACTTGGCCTCTTTTACCGCAAGAGAAAGCCGTGGAGGAAGTTTTGCCATGACGGGAACGTACCGCAAGTCACGTTGCGTCATGCGCGCCGAGAGCACCGCAGGATCGACCTGCAGCACCGGTGCCAACTGTCGCGCGATGGCCTTGATTTTATTCTGGGGAATCTCGTCAGGGTTGCAGTACACCAGCGACTGTTCTTCGTTGACCGAAATTCCCTGCATTTGCATATCGCGCACGGCCTTCTGTTGTTCCTTGTCGGCTCCGTAGAGTAACGGAACGAATGTCACGGTCTTCAGCCGAATGCGCCCTTCGATGTACCGAGCAAATTGGCGCCGTACTTCCGTCATATCCGGAATATCTTGCTTTACGCTGAAGCCGGTGCCGGAAAGCGTGAGAAGTTGTCTGCTTTGCAGAGCGCCGGATTCGTACATCGGTTCGATGATGCTGACGTGGTTGAGTGGATCGAATGCCGCACTGTAAAACTGCACCAGCTCGTTGGGGCATGCGTTGGATCCTTGCCTGCACGCCGCGTCGAACTCTGGAGTTACTAAAATGTCCGCGAGTTTTTCTGCGATCACCGTGTGATCGTTGTTTTTCACGACGAGCGGATCGACGTACAGCAGTTCCAGTGTGATGTTCGTCGCGAGGATGCTCGTTTCGTTGGTTTTGCTGTTGCGACTCAAGATCTCTCCGCGCTTGGCAGGCAACTTGACCCCGCCGAACTGCTGGTTCTGCGCGATGATGTGGAATTTTGTTCCCTGGATGATTTGCAGATCGATCAACCGTGCGACGATGATCAAGCACAGGAAAATCAGCAATCCGTGCAATACGATAATGCGCCGCTCAAACGAGCGTTTCTTCTGGGTTTCGGAGGCTGCAGAGTATCTTCGGACTATCACTGTGGGAGAGTATCACACTTCGGAATTTAAAATTTAAAATTTAAAATTTAAAATTTTTAATGAATTATCGAACTATCATCTCCTCCCTCCCCTGCCCTGTTCCGATCATCCTGGCTGGAAGTCCGGTGCGCTCTTCGATGAACGCGATGTATGTTTGCGCTTGTTTGGGTAATTTTTTGAAATCGGTAATGCCTTGCGTGGAGGTTTTCCATCCGGGTAGATACTCGTAGATTACGTTTTCTCCTTCTTTGCCGATGCCGACGGGGATGCGGTCTTCCTCGTCCAACACATCGAGCTTGGTGATGTTCCAGCAATCGAACCCGTTGAGCATAGCGGCGTACGCGAGGTCCGGCAAAAAGAGCCAGCCGCAGCGGCGCGGCCGTCCGGTGACAGAGCCGTACTCCCCTCCCCTTTCGCGCAGTCGATTGCCTGCCACTTCCTCTGCTTCCGTGAAGAAATCGCCTTCGCCGACGCGCGTGCAATACGCTTTGGCGACACCGATGCACGAGTCCAAGAGTTTCGGCGCGAGCCCCAAGCCCTGCAATGCTCCCGCAGCCGTCGTCGCGCTGCTGGTTACGTACGGGTACGTGCCATGGTCTATGTCGAGCAGTGTGGCTTGCGCGCCTTCGATGAGCAGCTTTTTGCCCTGGTTGCGGAGCACGGAGAACGAATGGGGCAGCGCGTTGTCCAGCCGATGTTCCAGCAAGACTTTCGCTTGTTCCACGTTCTGGCATTCACGATCGATGTCGATCATCACTCCGTACATGTGTTTCACTGCTTCGGATCGTTGTTGCAATTCTTCGCGCACGCGCTGAGTGGGCCAGCTCAGTATTTCCATACGCAGTCCGGCTCTCGATGCTTTGTCCATGTACGCCGGGCCGATGCCACGCTTGGTCGTGCCGATTCCTTTTCCTTTTGCTTTCACACGCCGCTCTTCCAATACGCCATCAATGTCTTTGTGGTACTCAAAAAGTACATGTGCGTTGGATGCGATGGACAGTCTTGGCACGAGGTCGATGCCTGCTTTTTTGAGAATATCGATTTCTTCCAACAGCGTCGGTAGATGAATGACCATGCCTCCGCCCAAGACGATCGTTGTATTTTCATGCAAACTCCCCGACGGAAGAAGTCTGAAAATATGCTTCTTGCCGCTGACGACAATCGTATGACCGGCATTGGCTCCGCCGCACGCTCTGGCAATCACGTCGAAATCTGCGCTGAGCAGATCGATCGCTTTGCCTTTGCCTTCGTCCCCCCATTGAGCGCCGATGACGGCGCAGACGTTGCCGAGGGAGTGGATGAGACCGTTCATGGAATCAGAATAGCAGAGGTGTGGAAATCGATGAAATCGTCTGAGTTGGACAGCCCTCGCTTGCCGAATGAATTTCGAAGTTGCATTTGTCTGCCCGCCTCGGCCGTGGGCCGATACGGACGGGCGCTCGAGCTGTCCAACTCAGACCTTCTCGATTTCTTTTTGGATTCTCTCAATTTGGTCATTTCTACACTCTAGTGCGATCGCCAAACACTGGTCATTCGCTTTCGCCGCTGACAGCAATGGCCGGATCATCGCCAGTCCGTCATTGCCGGCAAACAGCGCCAGATGCGGCTCAAAGTTCTGCACATCATCCATGAGCGTTTCTGTGTTCGGAATGTACGGCGGATTGGACACAAGAATGAACGGCTCGGACAACGAGGCGATGATCGCCGACCCGTCGCCAACGATCCAACGCATTGAGCTTTGTACTCCGAGACTGACGGTGTTGTGTCGCGCAATATCCATGGCTTGCGGCGAGAGGTCGATCATCATGAACGCGCGCGAAGCATTGTGCTCCAGAGCGAGCGTGATACCGATGCACCCACTGCCACAACCGACATCAACGATCATTGCGCCATCCCATGCATCGCTTTTGGGTCGCAGTACGCGAGTGATGATCGAAATGTTCGGTTCGACTTCTTTTGTTTCTTCTTTTTTGTTCTCGAGGAGATCCAATGTTGCTGCTACAAGTGATTCGGTCGATGGTCGGGGAATCAATGTTGTGGGTGTCACTCGGAAATTTCGTCCATAGAATTCTTTCGACCCTGTGATGTATGCAACGGGCTCGCGGTTTGCCCGTCGTAGTCGTAGCTGCTGCCAGTGTCGTTCTTGTTCTGCTGTCAGCGCTTGCTGCGGGTGTGCGACAACGTGTGTTCGCACCACGCCAAGAACGTGCGCGAGGAGCACCTCGGCATCCAGGTGATCGAGTGAGCTGGCGACAAGTGCATCGTGGATGGTCATGCAGGTATGCTACCTGTAGTTCCATGCCCCAGTCCCCTCTCCATGTCGGCATCGATTGTCGTTTTGCCAGCGAGTTTGCCGGTCTTGGCACGTATACCCGCGAACTTGTGGCAGCACTGCTTCGACAAGACCGATTTTTGTACACATTATTTGTTCGATCTTTGGACGAACCGTGGCTGGCATTGCTCGCACACAGACCACATGCAGTCGTCCTTGCGCCGATCCCCCACTATTCTTTTGCGGAGCAGACGATCTTTCCCAGGCTCATCAGGCAATCGGGTATCGATCTGCTGTTTTTGCCACAGTTCAATGCCCCCCTCTTCTGCCCCGTGCCGTTTGTCTGCACAGTGCACGATCTGATCTTGCATCATTTTCCGAACAGTTCCTCGTTTGTTAAAAAATTAGCCTATCGCTTCTTGATGCGATCATCTGTTCGGCGAGCGCGTCGCGTCATCGCGGTCAGCCAGACAACGCGCACAGATTTGATTGGTGCATATGGACAATCGATCGCAGAAAAAGTAGAGGTGATCTACCCGGGGATCCATGAGAGATTTCGGCGTGTTGCAGACGCTACTGCCCGCGAAACAGCGGAGAAATACAACGTGACAAGTCGATTTCTGTTGTACGTGGGGAATGCGAAGCAACACAAGAACGTCCAGATGCTCATCGACGCGTTCCAACTCCTGCACCGTGCAGATATGCAACTGGTACTCATCGTTTCGGGTAAAGAGCGAGAGAAGCTCACGATTGGCGCAACTATTCGGCTACTGTCGGATGTGCACGATGCGCACATGCTGGCTCTGTACTCTGCTGCCGCGGGGCTTGCGACTGCGAGTCTCTACGAAGGCTTTGGATTACCGGTCCTCGAGGCGATGGCGTGCGGTTGCCCCGTGCTCGTGACGAATCGTGGAGCATTGCCTGAGGTAACCAACGGACATGCGATTGTGGTCGAGCCGACGCTCGACGCAGTGACCGACGGTCTTCGCAGGCTGTTGGAGACCAGTCCCGCACAAGAAGGAGTAGAGTGGGCGAAGACGTTTACGTGGGAGAAGAGTGCTCAAAGACTGGCGGAAATATTTCAACGATAAAAAATCACACTTTGTTTTTGGCATTATGTGCAAGTTCATTGTACATTTTACATTCACCATTTTACATTTCGTATGGATCGCCTCTCCTCCATCCTCCCCAAAGTCCTGCGCAAACGCGGACTGCACGGCGAGATGACGGCAAGCCTCATCGTCATGTTGTGCCAGCGCTGGATCGAGGTGTCTATGCCCACTATGGCACCCGCACTTCGTGTGCTGCGTTTTGCAGATGGCTGGGTGACTGTTGAGGCCGACAACTCCATCGCACTGTCGGAGTGTTCGCAACGGCGACAAGAAATGATCGATTGGTTGCTGACACAACTGCCCGATGCCAAACTGGAGGGTGCTCGCGTCGTTCGCAGCAAGGCGTAGCGAGCGATTTCGGCTTGATCCATGCGCTTGCCTCCTCTAAACTCCCTGAGCTTTTTGACCTGTTTTTCACGTTTCTATGCTTGTCATTCGTCTGCAGCGCACCGGCAGGGAGAACCTCCCGACATATCGTGTCGTGCTGTCCGAGAAGAGCAAGCACGTCAAGAAAGGCTCCAAGGAAATCATGGGGCACTATCTGCCAAATCGCAAAGATCCGGTCTTTGAATGCGACCAGGAGCGTGTCATGCACTGGGTCAAGATGGGAGCGATTCCAAGCGACACCGTCGCTCGTTTGCTACACAAGGCTGGCATGAAGAACATGGAGAAGTTCATCGTACGGTACACCAAGCAGAAATCCAGGAAAGAAGCACCCGGGGGAGCAGCACCTGCAGCACCGGTTGCAGCTGTAGAGACGCCGAAGCCGCCCGAAGCTGCGTGACAAATCCTTTCCCTAACGGTACGCTGTTTTCATGACAGACCCGACTCCCCCATTGCCCGGATATGAGTTCGTCAAATATGTTCTTGAGCAACTTGTCGAAGACAAGCAGGAGCTCGTCATCGAGTCCAAGGTCGATGACCTGGGCATTCTGCTCACTATTCGCGTCAGCGATCGCGACATGGGCAAATTGATCGGCAAGAATGGCCAGACCATCAAATCGATCCGCACACTACTGCGCGTGATTGGCGGAGCAGCGAGCCAACGTGTAAACTTGAAAGTACTGGAGCCGGATGCTCCTGCAGGTACATAGTCCCCTCTTCCTCCAAACTCCCATGATTCGCGATCTCATCGAGAACGGTTCCATCGTGCAAATCGTAGCGACTGTCATCGCCTTCGGTTTGATCTTGGCATCGGTCTTGAGTCTTATCTACATCATCGTCGGTGGCATTACGTTCATTCTGTCCGCAGGCAACGAAGAGAAGATCAAGAAGGCGGTGCATACTGTGCGCTACGCGATCATCGGCTTGTTCGTCAGCTTCATCGCGTTCTTCGTGGTGTCGTGGGTGGCGAAGCTGCTCGATATTCCCTTCGACCTCACCTTCGGCACGATCATCGACTTGATGAACGAGTTGTTCAGGGCGTTGCAATAATAATTCTGCCTACTCTATTCCATCATCTTTCTGCATCTGTGAATCTGACGATGCTGTAGGCCCGGTGTTCGTCGTTGATGGCTGTGCGTGAGGCTGCAAAAACATGGGGATGAGCAACGGCTGCTTGAGTCCTGGGACCAGCTCCGCAAGCGCCAAGTCCTCGAGAGCGACTTTTCCGATGTACAACCGCTGCACGTTTCCGCCCTGCTGGACGAAATGTTCGATCGACCGCAGGCCGCGAAAGTAGACGATGCTCTTGGTGAATGCGCCGGGCTCGGAGGTGTCTGCGATGCCGCGCTTAAGCTCGATCGTCTTGCTGATGGCTTTCTCCGGCGCATACAGCAGCTCGTCTTGCAGGTATGCGCGCGTGTGGGCGAACGAATGCTCGAGGGCGTACGCTACTGCCAGAACGCTGCGTGCGTGGCCGTAGCGTTTTTCATGGTGGAGCGAGAGCACGCGATTTTGGTTGTAGACTGCGAGCCCTTCCTGCGTTTCCAGGTAATTCGCAAAGCCGCGTCGGAATAATTCAAATGGTTGGTAACTACCGTTTTCTGATGTCAACGCATGCGTTTCGATTTCATGCGCGATGAGTGCTGCGATGTGCTCGCGCGAAAACATGGCGCCGTCGCGCAGGTACACGTGCTTTCCGCCGGTCGCGCAGTCGGAGACGAGATTTTCGCGCACGCGGATTTGCCAATCATGCAGCCCGTACTTCTGCAGCACTTCTTCAAACAGCGGCACTGCCTGTTGCGCGGACAGCAACTGCTCTGCGGGCGGGGGCACGTCGCAAGCAATTTGTGTCAGCAAAAACGCGTTGGCTTGTGCTGTTAACAGTCGCGTGGGCATGCCGTAGAGCGCTTTCGATGCTTCGCTGAAGCGCTGCGCGTTTCCTCGGGTGCGCAGCACGTCGAACTTGAGCAGCATTTCTCGGCGTTTTTTCTCGAGCAAGATACCAAGCGGCGACTCATCGATACGCATGTCATCCAGGCGCTTGATCATGGCATCCAGGTCGATGTCGATCTCGCGAAACAAAAACAGAGGGTTGTACCTGCGGTCTTCCACGAGCCGCAGACGTTCTTCGCGAATGTTGATGGGGCGCATGTACTTGAGTAGCAGTAGCTCGCTGTCGGCATCTGCCAACGCATGGTCTATTGCACGTAGGTCGACTTTTTTGGACGAACGTGCCGAGACTTTTTTCTCGCGTTTACCCGGGTCGAGCAGAAACCCCTGCACGTCGCGGCGCCCGATGATCACACGCTGCGGCCCCGGCATGTTCTCCTGGACATGGACCAGAGTTTGGATCTTTCGTCCGCCCAGGCTGAACTTGGTTTTATACGATTCATCGTTGCCTTCTTCTCGCTCGATGAGCTGATGCTCGATCAACTCATCGATGAGTTGGCGGGAGAAAACAGTCGATTCTTCTTCCGGTGAAACGATGCACGCCTCTTCCAGCCGGAAGCCGTCGCCGACGATGCTGATCGTCTCGTGCAAACTCAGTATCGGTCGTGCTTCGGTAGTGTCCTTGGAAGTCGGCCTTCGCAGCTTCTGACCGAAAAGTTCTTGCGCGATACGCACACCTTTCTCCGGTGTTGGCACGGACAGTCCTTCCACGCGCTCCAGCCGTGTGCGCAGCGGCGCAAGATTTGCGACTTGTACCATGAGGCCCGCACGTGCGTTGACCTCCAGCAACACCGGACCTTGCTCGTCATCGAGTGTCAGGTCGACGGCTAAATAGCCGATGTTGGTGGTGTATTGGATGCGCGACGCGGTAAGCAATAGTTCTTCCCATCGGGGAATGCTGATGACCGGTACCGGTCCTCCGTGAGGCATGTGCGTGATGATGCGGTTGTACTGCGCCGCATGCGTAGTCGAACCTTTGGCGATATCGATGCCGATGCCAAGACCGCCCAAATGCACGTTGGCTTTGCCGTCGCTTTCGGCAGTCGGAATGCGCAGCATCGCCATGATCGGTACGAGGTTGAACACGACGATGCGTATGTCGGGCAGCCCTGCGGGACGAAAGGGCAAAAAGACGTCGTCTGGCAGCAGAATCTTCTCGAAGAATGCCCTGTCCATCCGACCGTTGACGGAGAATTTGCCGTCCAAAATGTCCTCGATGTGCTCAACGAGCTCTTCGTTGGTGATCGGTTGTTTGCCTTGCTCCAAGAAGACGCCGTTGCGCCGACCCTTCAGGATCAAAATCCCCTCTCCTCCGAAACCGTAATTGGGTTTGAGCACGCAGTGGTCCGGCAGCGACGAGAAGTCGAAACTCTGCAGTTGCTCGCGAGTATCGATGCGTGCATACACTTTGGCAGTCGGAATGCCGCGTGCGGACAGAAATGACTTGGTCTTCATTTTGTCATCTGCAAATGCGACGGCCTTGCGCGGGTTAAAGGGCTTGATGTAGAGCAAATTGCGCGCATTTAGCCCGAGAACGCCGTGGTTGGAGAGAAAAGGAAACAGCATGACGGGTGGGTAGTGAGGCGCTCACTCGCTTCACTCTTCTTGCAAATGCTTGAACACTTCACGGAAGCGGAAATACTCCAGCAAACGCAGACCAGTCCATCGTCCCAAAAACGCGTTGATGACGATGGTCAGCAAAATAAGTTCTGGGTATGCGAGAATGAGAAGTTGGAAAGGAGCAGCCTGCACGATAGCCACGCAGAGCAGCGAGCTGAACATCGTTTCGCCGACTCCTAGCAGCGCGGCGTTCCAGCCTTCCTCTGTCTTGAGGTTCAAAAATGTTTCTGCGAGCGTCGACATGATGAGCAAGATAAAGACCGTGTCGCGCGACAGTGCGATGCCAAACGCGGTGCCGATGCCGATGAGGATGAGCAAGGTGATGCTCACCACCGTCAGCATTATGGCTACTTTTGGAATGTAGAGCAGTCGCCATCGCCGCATGAGCGAACGCGTCAGGTACCCCGTTGCGATGATGAACAGCAAGAAGAGAATGCCGATCCACCACCCGAGCGCCATAAAGCTGAGTGCGACGATGGACGGTGTGTACAAGCCGAAGGTCGTCAGCCCGATCACTTGTTTTAAGAACGCCAAAATCGTCGCGATGACCGGCAACATGAGCAGCAGGAGCACTGTCTGGCTCGAGGTGCCGTGCGTGAGCATAAAGTTTACCAAGATCGACAGCGGGTTCCAGACTTGCTGGTGCATCTTGGCGTTGGTGACGAGTAGCAGTTCGGTGCCTTGCCCCTGCACGACTTCCTGGAACTCCCGAGGAGATTGAGTTTGCAGCAGAGGGCGCAGCGCTTCCGGGCGAGTAACAATCGTTTCCTCGGGCTGGAGGAACGACAGCGGTCCGCGTGCGGCTCTGGCCAGCGTTGTCGGTGTACGATTGCTCATGAGCAGTAGCGTCTGATTGCTCATAGCTCCCGCTTGCTTGTTATCTGCTTGCAGTGCGCGCAGCACGGCCTGGAGCGCGGCGATGCCATCGCTCCAGATAACCACTGTGTCGGCATTCTCCAACGTGCGCCGCTGCTCGGAGACAAGATTGAAAAATCCGTCTTCTTCGCCCCCCAGCGGCAACGTGGAAGATCTCGGCTGCAAGACTTTCAACTGTATCCCTGCATCCAACGCGGCCGTGCGGTGCTGCTCGAGCTGCTCTGTCGGTATGCGAGCATCGGCGATCAGCACGATCTTGCGTTTGTAGACGAACACAGAGTGTGTCGTAATGGACTCCTCCGGTTTTCCGTTGAGCGCGATGGAACGCACCATCAGTCGGAAGTTCAGCATGCCCGGCTTTTCCGGAGTGTAGATAACTTCGACGCTCTTGCTGATGGGCTGACGCGGATCGTCGAAGTACCAACGATACTCGGGCTTCTCGCCGGCCACACGGCTGGCAGATGCATCCAAAATAATCGTCCGTCCGACGGCGATTTCGTCCGAGCCACTGATGACTGCGGCCGTTTCTTCTCCTGCTGCTGGCTTGAGTGCATCTTCGGGCGACTGTGCACCTGCTAGGGTTGGTTGCAGCAGCACGACACACAGCAATCCGATCCCAAAGGAAAGTCGTCGCATACGTTTGCAGTATACAGCACGTTTATGCTTGTGCGGAAAGGCATCGAGAAGTGGATTATACCGCCCCAGGAGCCTCATTCGTGCACTGTAGAGACTTCTTCGATAGGCTTGCGTTGTCTGCCGTTCGACGGTTGTTCTTCTCCTCTGCGAAAATGTCCGATCATGAGCCCTCCGACGATGAGCTCGTGGGCCTTCAGGCCCAATGCCGCGTGAGCTGCACCATGATGCAGCGATACCCAACAACTCCCCAAGCCCATTGCCGTAGCGCCGAGCATGATGTTTTCCGCAGCAGCCATGCAAGAATATTCCAATTCCTTTGGGTTCCATACAATCTCTTTTGCCTTGTTCTCGAGCGCCATGTTCGCAGTGATGACGATAAAAACATCCGCTCCTTCTACGAAGTTTCCATAGCAGCAGGACTTCATAAATTCTTTTCTGAGCTCTTGGTTGAAGATCACATGGAAATGCCACGGCTGCAAATTTTCGATGTTCGGAGCAAGACTCGCAACATTCAGCAGCGACAATATTTCTTGCTTGCTGACCGGCTTGTCACCAAAGTACCTGATGCTCCGGCGTGTTTCGCAGAGAGTCTTGAAGTCGTCGAAAGTCATGTGTGATGTGGGAATTGATGACACTATAGGCTACGAAGAGAATGAGAGGAACGAGAAATTGCGATGCTATCGTCCCAGTACTGTCATTGGGTCGATGAATTTTGCCAGTTCTTCCTTCTGCTCAGCACAAGCAGGAGTTTGCGGTGTTGGTGTGTTGGGTGCATGTAGATATGACAGTTGTCAGAAGGACGTCTTACGCGAGCGGTTTGTGATTATGCTATGGATGTGTTTTGTACTCTATACCACGCGGAGTGATTCGTAGTGGTAGGACCCCATAGTTTTAGCAGTTGAGTAGCGAAAGCAAAATATTCCAGCTACCCTTAGACCGGATTGGGGAGTTCCACCTTCGTCCGCCTAGGCGGACTACGGCGGACAGGCGCCAAGTGGTTGTTCTTTGTACCGCGCTGTATTCTATGAACGATTGGGGAGTCGCCAAGTGGTAAGGCAGCGGCCTTTGAAGCCGCCATTCGATGGTTCGAATCCATCCTCCCCAGCCATAAATATTGCTTTCTCAGTTTGGCCGGGTATGACTCTCCGGCAGATTCAGCATACCCAAACCCAATTTCATGGCAAGTGTTTTATGGCTTCTGTTAGCGGAAAGTTGTCGATTGTTGTCAAAAGTTGTCGAAAAAAATGGCAGAGGATTGTCAAATGAAACGATGGGCGGTCGCATCGGCAAGCCATGTCTGAAAAATCACTAAATACGAGAGAATCGGCGGCAATTATTGTTGCTGTATTTTCAAATCATTTTGAAGTCATTCTCTGAGCGTTGCAATCAACCTCTGTTCATCGATAAATAAATCCAGCGCATCATTGATATTAGTTACAACAATATCCGCAGCTAAAAGTGTCTTCGCATGTGCCCCTTCGCCTTGCAAGACTACAATGCCAAGCTTCACTCTCTGGATGAGCTGCAAATCAATCAATCCATTTCCGATAGCCGCACACTTATCCGCTTGAAGCTTTGCGGCCTCATCCGCTTTATCTTGCCCCGTCTTTGTTCTCGTGAATGCTATTCCTAGATCATTGGCAAGCTGGGAAGCATCGCCACGCGTGTCTCCCGAAAAAAGGACGAGATGACATTTTTGACGCAACTCTTGAATACGCTCGGCAACTCCAGGTACGAGCTTGCCTCCAATGCATAGCGTCCCATTCAGATCGAGGATGATCGTTTCAATCACTAAAGGGCCGTTGCCGGGAATATCGATCTTCATGTAATGGGAAAAAAGCATTATATCCACTTATTTCCATCAAGCAACCCGTGATTTTTCCTCAGACGCAGCTATAGTAATGGCACTATGAAGTTTGATCTGACTAGGTACAAAGCCATGATATTTGATTTCGATGGAGTGGTCCTCGACTCAGAGCAGTTCAAGATCGCCACGTTCAAATCGCTCTTCATTGATTACCCCAAGCATCTTGAAGCCATCGATACATATAATCGAAAAAACAGGGGTATCAGTCGCTATGAGAAGTTCGCTCATATCTTCAAGAATATCCTGCACCTCTCCTATGATGAGGAAGTGGGCAAGAAACTGGGAGAGCGCTACAGCCAACTCCTATCACAAAACCTTTCTGACACCCCACTTATCCAAGGAGTAAAAGAATTCCTAGTTCAACAGAAGGTTCCGTTATTCGTCGCCTCATCCTCTGAAGTGCACGAGATGCATAAAGTCGTGAAGGTGAAGGGAATCGCTCAATACTTTACGAAACTGTACGGCCACCCGACCTCGAAATCTGATGCAATTAGGCAAGTAGCAGCGGCAACCGGTGCGCAACCATCCCAAATACTTTTCTTCGGTGATGCGGTTGCAGACTGGAAAGCCGCAGAGGAAACGAAGGCAGACTTCATCGCGCGGACAGAACAGCCCGAAATTTTTCCTGCCGGAACACGGGCTATCTCAACTTTCTTGGAGCTTCTG
>CAYWEU010000077.1:0-6369 GCA_964457395.1 uncultured Candidatus Peribacteria bacterium | reverse complement strand
GCACACGCGGTCTGTTCGCGAAAGCGAACCTGTTTTGATCTGTCCTGTAGCAAGACCGACTGCGAGGTCCGCGATGAACGTATCCTCGGTCTCGCCGCTACGATGACTGACGACCGCATTCCAGCCCGTTTTCTGGCACAACTGAATCGCATCCACAGTCTCGCTGAGCGAGCCGATTTGATTGAGCTTGATGAGCACCGCGTTGGCAGCCTTCTTATCGATCCCCAGTTGAATGCGCTTGGTATTCGTCACGAAGAGATCGTCACCGACCAGCTGAATTTTCGATCCAAATCTCTTCTGCATCTCTGTAAAACCTTCCCAGTCGTCTTCGCTATGACTGTCTTCGATACTCACGATAGGATACTTCTTGATCAACTCACCGTAGTAGTCGACAAGCTCGAGGCTACTCATCGTCTTGCTGTCGACTGTGTAGACGCCGTTGTTGCAGAACTCGGACGCCGCGCAATCGAGCGCCAATCGTACTTTTCCCGTATATCCTGCCGCGTCGATAGCCTGCATCAGCATCGACAGAGCTTCGTCGCTATTTTTGGCATGCGGCGCAAAGCCGCCTTCGTCACCAACGGCAGTCACGTGACCCGCATCTTTCAAGATCTTCTTGAGGGCATGAAAAATTTCGGAACCCGCACGCAGCGCCTGCGAAAATGACGGGAAATCCGTCGGAACGATCATGCACTCCTGGAAACTAAGCCCAGAGTCAGCGTGTGCGCCGCCGTTGATCAAGTTCATCATCGGCACAGGCAAGACGTGCGCGTTTGTCACATCGAATTGCTCTGCCAGAGACTGCCAGAGCGCCTGTTTCTCGCTGACGGCACGCGCGCGGGCGACCGCGAGCGAGACGCCAAGGATCGCATTTGCCCCCAGCACGGACTTGTCCTCTGTCCCGTCCGCATCGAGCATCGCTTGGTCGAGCGTACGCTGATCGGCAACAGCCATGCCCTTGAGAGCCTTAGCAATCGGCCCGTTGACGTTCGCCACTGCTTTCTCGACAGACTTTCCGCAGTAGATTTTCTTGTCGCCGTCCCGCAGCTCGAGTGCCTCGTGCGAACCTGTGGAGGCACCAGAGGGAACCGCCGCTCGCCCGAAAGAGCCGTCTGACAGAACGCAGTCTGCCTCGAGTGTGGGGCTCCCACGAGAGTCGAGGATTTGACGAGCGTGGAGAGTAGTGATTGTTGACATGCGAATATGCTACATGAACGACGAAACGCTTGGAAGTAATTGGTTATACATAAGGGAAATCGAGGAAATCGACGAATATTGAGAGGAAATCGAAGAGACTCCTCGATATCCTCGATTTCTTCGATTTCCTTGATTTCCTCTACGGCACGTAAGGTCCCACCACTATCGCCACTTTGTCTCCGTTGTCGACATCGCCATCGTTCCAGTCGTGAATCGCTGCGAGGAGCGTTGGCCACGTGTAGAGAAATTCTTTCCCGCGCTTGGTGCCCGGGTCGTTGGTGATGGCAAAGCCGTCTTTCGTGTACCCGCGGATGACGAGCATGTGGTACAGCGGCCCGGGACGCTGGAAGTACGGATTGTGCAATTGCCTGCCGGCTGCGGGCACGATCAGCAGCATGCCTTGATCGAGCGCGTGCTTGATGGACTCCTCGGTCGGGTTAGCGACAACCGAGATCGTCAACGTGCGATCCACAGTCTCCGATGCGATGAGCTCTGCAATCTGCTGCGCCGTCTGATCAACTGCTTGTCCCAAGACTTTTTCGCTCTTCTCGACCAAGAACTTGATCCCTGTTTCTGCATCCTCGGGAGACGTCAACGGCTTGCCTTGGAAATAGCGCAGCACCATGAGCGCACTCGCCTCTTCGCAGGCTTCCTCGTGAAGGGCGTCCCACTCGCCGAGTGGCGCTTGCGGCGTAAACGGGACATCCCAGTTGACCTCGCTCGCCCCCGGAGGTTTGCGCGCACGTGTACGGGCCTGAGCCTCGGGTACTTTGGGCTGAGCTGACGGCACCTCAATATGTTCGCGTTTCGCGATCTCGTGCGTGCGTTCGATACGATCCGCGATCAACGGATAGGCAAAGAAGCCCGCCAGCACCACAACGACGATGACAATCGCGAGAATGATTCGGCGCATGCTTTAGTAGTCTAGCGCCAACCGCTCGACCGCGCGAACATGCAACGTGCGGCAGTACAATGCCAAGAGCGTAATGAAGAGCAGCGCGATGCCTTCCTCGGGCCCGGACCCCGGCAACCGCGAGGGCTTCTTCGTAACGGGAGGACCCACGGGAGTGTTATTGCTCGCGATAACAACAGCCGTCGACGAAGAGCTGGCACTACGAGACGAAGAGCTTGCCATTGTGTCACCTGACGACGTCTGCAACCCCGTCATGGCAACGAGAGAACGATACTGATTCGCAGCGAACGACGAATATCGGTTGGAAGGAAACAATGCCGCTTGTATTGGCGCATTCCACCCCAGCGCTTCGGCTGAAAGGGCAAAAGCGAAGAACAGCACCAGTAAGCCTCCGATGACCGCTACACGAATGCTCTGGCGACGGACCACATGCAGGCAGAACAGCAGGATAAGCGTAAGGCACAATACGACAAGCGGCAGCGACCAGAGGTACAAGAAGCCCAGTTGCAAGATGAGCACGGCCTGATACCGCCGCGCGAGAATTTCAAGAAAAAGCCACAGGAGAGTCATCAGCGCTGGCGCCCAGTGCAAGAACCGAAATTCGTAATCAGCACGGTTGGACCGGAACGACGGTACCAGCACCAGCGGGTACATCAACGAGATAACGAGAAGCACGCACCAGTACAACACACCATCAGGAAAATGCGGCAAAAGCGACAGCAGCAAGCCATACACGGCTGTGACGCACGCGAGGAGCACGAGGTACGCCGTCTCTGTATGATGCTTGAGTGGCACAGGATCGGTGATTCTCCGCTTGCAAACAGGGTATGTCAATACTTCTTTTTCTTCGGCAAGTATCTATCTCTCGCATCCACGACTCTGTCACGCTGGATGATCACATAGTGCTTGCGGCGAAATTTGACCACCTGGAAGACGATGGTCGCAACAAAGCTGAGTGACCACACGGCCCACACCGCACGCATGGACATGAACTGAATCGTCTCAACGCGGCTGATAGTAAGAACGAGCGCTATAAATCCAAACACCAGCACCACAGTCGGCCAACTGGATGAGAGAGTTCTCGTCATCGGATTGCGAACGTTCCTACGCCAGTAGCGCAATACGAAAGACGCCAGGACCAACAGCACGCAACCGACAAGCAGCGCCATGACTTTTGGATCTTCGTAATGCCAACCACCGGGATTTGGCCAGAACCAGTACGAGAAGAAATATTTCATAACGCGCGGAGGATAGAGTTGGGCTTACTCATTGTAAACCCCGACGCTTGCGGCACGTGGTGCGTTTTCTTTTTCTGCTGATGCGCAGGATGCAGTCGTTCGAGAAGCAACGCGACGTCTCGTTCCATGTGTCGCTGTGCACGCGTGCGCGATGGGCGAACAAGCAGATAGAGCAGAAACCCGACTCCGGGCAACGCAGCGACGATCACGACGCACAGCAGTTGATACACGAAAGAGTCCGAGCGCAGGAGAATATCGCGAGTCGCGAACAGCACAAGAAATACCAAAATGCAGGCAATACCAAGGAGTCCGAGTTGCATGGCGGCAACGGACGGAGTCGCAGAGAAGAACTGGCTGAACGCTTCCATACTAGAGATGAGGGTACTTCCGACGATGGACGACAACGTAGACGACCGTCGCGAGCAAGGCAAGGATGGCCAGAACCTGACTGAATCGCAGTTGCAAATCTCCAAATGCGATCCAGCGACGCGAAACAACATACGTCACGGTCATGACCGCAACGACGATACCATAGATCGTATTCGCTCGCTCACTGAGCTTCAGCTCGATGGCAGCCAAGACTCCGAGGCTGCAGAGCAAGCCGAAAATGAAGATGAAATCCGTTACTTTCGCAAACACTGGAATGCCGAAATCTCCGCGAAGGAATTCGAAGAAGAACACAGCGATGCCCGCGGCGAAAATGCCGAACAGCGTCTCCGCACCGGCTCGTTTGGAATACTTGCGTATGAGCAAGAGCACAAAAGCAAGAACGAAGTAGAAGATCGCATAGTACAGCTGCACAGGGTGAATCGGCACGGTGTACCGCACGTTAAAGGTGTCGAGCACGACCCCCCACGGCAGGTTCGTCGGCTTGCCATACGCTTGCGCCCCCGCGAACATTCCCAGCCAGTCGAAGCCGAGACCGAACGTCGCGGCGGGCAATAGCACATCGAGCCACTGCAAAAACGTCGTTCGCTGGTTGCGCGTGGTAAGAAACAATACGATGCCGATGCCCACAGCCCCCCCCATGAAGCTGAATGCGCCATCCCACACCAGCAGCGCGCGCAACGGGTGCTTGAGATACGTTTGATAGTTGCCGATGACCGCGAGCACTCTGCCGATCAGCAGAAAAGCCAGCACATGCCACCGTGCGTTGTCTTTGAGCTGCTGTAAACTTAAGTTGGCCGACACAGTCAGCCGAAAGAAAAATTCCGCAGCCAGCCAGGTTCCTATCAATAAGAACACAAGACGCATCCAGATAATGGCCGGACCGATCTGAAAGGCTTCGAACATGCGGGGGAGAGAATAGCATCTGATGCCGACGATGGAAACATCCCCTATCCGATCGACGCCTCCAGCTTTCTCCCGCGAATATCCGCGAGCGTCTTGTCGAAAAACTCTTCGACCGACACCACCACCTGCTGCTTGGTCTTCACGTTGCGCAGCGCGACAGTCTTGGCTTCGACTTCTTTGTCGCCGATCACAAGCAAGTACGGGATCTTGAGCTTCTCGCCTTCTCTCACCCGCTTGCCAAGTGAGTCGGACACATCGAAGTACTCGGTACGAACGCCTGCTCCCAGCAAACGCCGTTCCAGGGCATGCGCGAATTCTTCGTGCGGTCCGGCAACCGGAATGAGTGCGACTTGTGTCGGGGCAAGCCACAGCGGAAACAAGCCTGCATGATGCTCGATAAAAATCGACAAGAATCGCTCCAGTGAGCCCATGATGGCCGCATGGATCATGACGATGCGCTCCTGGTCGCCATGCTCGTTGATGCAGGTCAAATCGAACCGTTCGGGCATGTTGATGTCGAGCTGGATGGTGGCCACCTGCCACTCGCGCCCGATGGAATCCTTGGCGATAAAGTCGACTTTCGGCCCGTAGAACGCAGCCTCGCCCTTGGCCTCGAAGAAGTCAGCGTCGCGCTCGTTGGCGAGTACTCGCAAGTTCTCCTCGGCCGTCTTCCACATAGCCGGCGTCCCCAAGTATTTGTCGAATGCCGCTGGGTCATGCAACGACAACCGAACCTTGAGCGTGTTAAAGCCAACAGCCGGATAAAACGTATCGACGATCTCCCATATCTTCTGGATTTCCTCCCGCACTTGGTCCTGACGACAGAACACGTGGGCATCGTCTTGCGTGAACGACCGCACGCGCGACAGCCCGTGCAACTCACCGGTCTGCTCGTCTCTGTAACATGTTGTTGTCTCGGCATAGCGCTGCGGCAACGACCGGTAACTACGCGCTTGCGAGGCGTAAATTTGCGTATGATGCGGGCAGTTCATGGGTTTCATGGCAAACTCGTGGCCCTCGCGCGTCGTAATGCGGAACAGTTCATTCGAGAACTTCTGCCAGTGTCCGCTGGTCTCGTAGAGTTCTTTCTTGGTGATGTGCGGGATGGTCACGCGCTGGTACCCGCGGGCTTCGCGCAGTTCCCACACGTACTCGTCGAGCAGGTTTCGCAGCAGCGTTCCGCGCGGGGTCCACAGTGGCAAACCCGGCCCGACCAAGTCGCTGAAGGTGAACAGATCCAGTTCTTTACCGAGTTTGCGGTGATCGCGCCTCTTGGCCTCTTCGAGCATCGTCAGATGCGCTTGCAGCTCTGCCTTGGATGGAAAGGCTGCGACATACACGCGTGTCAGCTGCTCGCGCTTCTCATCCCCCCGCCAGTACGCACCGGCCATGGTCATGATCTTGAACCCGTCTGCGGGAATTTCCTTCAGATTCTCAACATGCCCACCTCGGCAGAGATCGACGAACGTTTCCTCGCCCTTGGGCCCGATGTTCGCGTAGTGCGTGACAGTCTTCACTCCTTCGTTTTTCTCGAGGTCTTCTATCAGCTCGACCTTGAACTGCTGCCCCTGCTGCTTCCAGAATTTTTTTGCCTCGTCGGTCGACAGCTCATCGCGACGGAACGTCTGACCTTGGTTGATGATCTTGCGCATCTCTTTCTCCAGCTTGCCAAAGTCGTCCGCTGAAAGCGGCTCTACGAAGAGAAAATCGTAGTAACAACCGTAGTCG
>CAYWEU010000076.1:0-2263 GCA_964457395.1 uncultured Candidatus Peribacteria bacterium | reverse complement strand
TTCTGTGAGGAGGTGCAGTGGTAGCAGTTCTCGCCGTTCACGATCTCGTGGCAGAGTTCGCTGCGGCCGAGGTAGAGGCTGTCGACGCAGTTCTGGCACGTCTGGTACCACATACCGTAGAGACAGTCGCGGCTGTCGTTGGAGCAGATGATCATGTAGCTGTCCTTGTTGCGCTGCGACTGGTTCGTGTACTCGCAGTTCTCGCTCTGCTGGTTGTTCATGGCGATCTGCGGCACAACACGGAAAAGCTCGGCCCACTGTTCGAAGAATGGTCGCGAGAAATCCATATCGTGTCCGTACGCCTTAGGATCCCACTTATCGCTCCACCAGTAACTCTGCTCGTATACCGGCGGCCACTGTTTATCCGGTGAGAAAATGGAAACGATCTCCTTTCCGGTCGCGGAGCATGTCCGGCGATATAGCTTGCGCTCATTGCGCCATGTCAGCCGCTGTCGGTACCGGCAATCGGGGCACTGTGTCGGTTGAGGGATTGCATATTTCTTCCCTGCAAACACGGGCGAAACCTTGTCGTAGAACACGAGGTCGTCCTCCGTAATGTCGAAGGATTGCTTGCACCAGCCGTTGGCACAGGTAGCCATAGGCCATCAGTATACATCGTCATGCTTTCCCACGGTGGCAATAACGACAATCAGATGGCCACCACTTTCTCTGTAGAGAATGCGCAGATCATAGCCGGCAGAAATCGAACGCAGGTCGCGCTTGGGTCCGCTAAGTTTGTGATTCCGCAGTCTTGGGTCGAAGGGATTCATCTGGAAGATATCCAAGGCTACATCGACACGTCCCTGACTCTCCCTGGGAAGCTTTTTGTACGCCCGCAGGAAAGATGCCGCATAAAGGATGCGCATCATCGCTTATGAAGATCTTCCAGCAAATTCTTCATATTCGAGAATGGTCCGTAGAGCTTCTCTTTTCCATTGTCGATTTTTTCCACCAAGCGATCCAGCTTCGCCAGCTGTTCCGGGGAATAATTGTCTTCCGGATATAGGAGATCGAAGGGAATGCCGCCGACGCTGGTGACTTTCATGAAAAAGATGCGCACGGCCGTCGGCAGATCAATGCCGAGACCTGCGAAGATCTTCTCCACGCGTTTCTTGAGCTTGCTGTCCAGCCGGACCTGTATGCTTTTTGATGCCATATGTACACAGTATACATGAGTAATCATGCAAAATGCAATCATTTTGTATACAAATGATAGAAAGCGACATTTGCGGTTAATACACCTCTTTCAGGTAGCAAGTTTCGCCCAGCCTTCGTCCGCCTAGGCGGACTACGGCGGGCTTCGCTTCCATTGCTGCGAGATATTCGTGAATCATATTTAGTAGACGGTTTCGAGATAACAACGCTCGCAGTACACGATCTCTGGTCGATCTGGAGAATAGGTCGTTCGAATATTCTTGCTGCATTTGGAACATGTGCGTTCCCAGAGCTGGCGCGGATTGCGCTGCGCGAAGCGGTCGAGATGTCGCTGCAGCCAATATTTGCGCGGAAGCGGAATGCGCTGCTGGCGATAGAAATTGAGCTCCTGTGGAGTGATTTTGAACAGCTTATCGGTGGCTTCGCAGCGGATGGCCCAGTTCAGAACGTCATCGGGGATATCGCGAATGTCGTCTGGGAGTTGCGCCGCTGGAATGATCTTCGTCACCACAGGCGGGTCAGGCTCGGCATCATCCCATTGGAGGTTCCGCGCCACGATTTGCTCTTTTGTAAGCGGGAAATGTGTCTGAGCAACCGTTTTGTTATACCCAAACGGACTCATCGCAAGCGTGAAGAATTCACCGAACTCTTTGATCGCAGTCATATGCGTGATGATGCGCAGAACATGCTGTTGATATGCTTCTTTCGTGTACTGCTTGTTGAGAATGCAGTAGCGCTTGGAACGAATATTGGCGCAACCGAAACAATCACGACAACTCTGCGAAAACCATGAATAGAGAACGTCCGAACTCAAGAACGCTTGTACGCTGAAGAAGATGTTGTAACTCTGGTCTCCCGCGTGCGCACACTCGTACGCAGACTGGAGGTTATGACCCCACTGATAAATGTCAGCGACATTTTTGGCGCCGGTGAGCACTTGTGTGCAGTAACGAGCATCCTCGACGTCCTCGCAGTCATAACAGTGATAGGCATTCTTACAACGATAAAGGTTGTTGCCGATGCAGTTTTCGGTCTGGTGCCCCTGTGATTCTTTGAACGGATGCCGAAGCTCCAGTTCGCGGCGACGGGCTTTGCAGTGCCGGTATTC
>CAYWEU010000075.1:0-3810 GCA_964457395.1 uncultured Candidatus Peribacteria bacterium | reverse complement strand
TCCTCGATCGATTCGCGGCGTGCTCCCGGGCGCGCACCGGAGATCGCATCGGCCGCGGCGACGACGAACGCCTCGGGTGAGGCCATCGGGATGTCTTCGTGGTGGGCCGCCACACAGTGGATGACTTCCGGCCGGACTTTGAACCGCTTACAGATCTCCACGCCGATCTCTACGTGCGTGCCCGAAACCTCGTGGTCCAGCGCCTTGCCGATGTCGTGCAGCAAGCAGCCTTCGACGACGATGCGCGCATCCGCGCCGATTTCTTCCGCCATCATGCGGCCGAGGTTGGCCATTTCGACGGAGTGCTTCAGAATGTTCTGTCCGTAGCTTGTGCGGAAGCGCAGGCGTCCGATGATCTTGAGCAAGTCCTGCGGATAGCCGGTGATGCCGAGTTCTTCGACCGCGCGCTTGCCGAACTCGAACATCATCTTGCCGACTTCTTCTTTTACTTTGTTGACGACTTCCTCGATACGTGCGGGCTGAATGCGGCCGTCCTCTATCAGTTTTTCCAGCGCCAGTTTCGCGACGTAGCGACGGACCAAGTCGTAGCCGGAGATGATCACGGCTCCCGGGGTATCGTCGATGATCACGTCGATGCCGGTTGCGGACTCGAACGCGATGATGTTGCGGCCTTCTTTGCCGATGATCCTGCCTTTGACTTCGTCGGATGGCAGCTGCACGACGGTTGTCGTCGACTCGCTGGCGACTTCGGAGGCGTAGCGTTGGATAGTCTCTGCGAGCAAATTCTTGGCAGTGTTCTCCACCTCTTCTTCCTTGTGTTTCTTCAACTCCTTTATTTGGCTGGCGAAGTACGGCGAGAATTCTTTCTCTAGTTCAGTCATCAGTTGTTTTTTGGCTTCTTCGGCTGGCAAACCTGCGACTTTCTCGAGCGCTTCGCGGTGTTTCTTGGTCGATTCTTTCAGCTCTTCCTGCATTTCTTTGGCTTGTTGCTCCAGGGTATCCAATCGTTTTCGCTGACTTTCGACCTCCTCAACTTTTTTGTCGAGGATTTTCTCTTTCTCTTCCACGCGCGCGGCTTCGCGCTGGACCTTCAGCTCCAATTCGCGCGCCTGCAACTGGGCATCGGTCAAGAGTTCTTTGGCTTTTGCCTTGGATTCAGCTTCCTGCGTTTTGATGGCACTGCGCAGCTCGACGATTTTCACATTGATGTCATTGAGCTCGCGCTCTTTTTGCGATATCTGCGCCTGGAGTGACACGCTGATTTTCTTGCCTTTACTGAACCAAAACCACCCGACGAGCAAGCCGAGTAATGCTCCGGCGCACAGCGCCAGAAAGACGATGGGGTATTGCATGAGGGAACGGGGGACAAGGTAGGGGAGTCGCCCTTCGACCACCGATGTTCACGCGATGCTTGTTCCGAGGAACTCCACAATATCAGACTTTTCTCACCGAAGAATCCGAAACATTGTCGGATAAACGCTTCGTTGATTTGATAGCAGAAGTGGAAAGCATGGGCGGGGAACACACGATGTTTCGCGTCGAAGTTCGCAGGGACACGATAACGGTCTGTCGCGATCTTCGCAAGCCGAAAACAGGTATTGAATAAGTGGTAAAATATTGTCTGAAGTAGATTTACAGAAGAGTATAAATATTGATTTATGTATTTATGTATAAAATTCCACACGAACTCATCCGTGAAACATTAAAAAAAAATCGATGGAGCCCTAACTCTAGAGAGAAAACAGTACTATTGAATACAAAAATTGCTCAAAGAAGGCTCTTCAGGAGTTCGACGATGCCATGGAACAGTCATGGAGCGCGTACTGCTGTGGTTTCTCTGGAGACGACCCAGCGCATTCAGGAACAGAGTTCCCACATGTCACCTCATACCAACGATGCTAACCGGTGTCTTTCTCCCCACCCTCATGCAACGTTTTCTCTCTGTTCTGCTACTTCCGATACTTCTGTTCATGCCGCTACTGGCACATGCGAGCGTCATCTTCAGCGAAATTCAATGGATGGGCACGGATGTCAGCACCTCGGACGAATGGTTCGAACTCGCAAGCGACACCGATACCGATCTCTCCGGTTGGACCGTGACTTCTCTGAAAGACGGCAAAGAAGAGGTCATAGCACGGTTTGCAACCGGAACTTTGCTTACTGCAGCAAAACCGATGGTCATTGCGCGGTGGGGCGCTGAGCGCTCCAGGCTTAGCCAAGAGCCGTCGCTGCTGGTACCGGATTTGTCGTTACCCAATACCAAACTTCTGCTGCATCTGCGTGATCGACTCGGAAACCTGATCGACGAAGCGGACGACGGCGTCGGGGTGCCGTTTGCGGGCAGTAACCTTCCTGGTGGCGGGGACAAAGCAAGCATGGAACGCGTGACGTTTGGCAGTCTTGGTTCACAAAAGCAAAGCTGGAAGACGGCGACGGTATCCAGCGGGTTCGACCCGGGTGTGAGCATTTTTGGCACTCCAGGGTCGGTATCCTTCGCGCCACCGTTCATCGCAGGCGTGAAGAACCTCCGTGTGTTTTCGCTCAGCGGCACAGTGATCGCGTCGTGGCTCCTAGGCGCGGATGATCACTCCGTCACTCGCACAGTGACGATCGAGCCATTACCAGAGAGCGGCTCTGGGTCGTGGCTGATACCGGCAACGCAAACCGGTTTTATAGCTCGTGGATTGCACATCGCTTCGGGTTCATCGCTGAAGGTTCAAGGAGCCGATCGTGCAGGAAACCAATCCGATGGCATCAGTGCAACGATCACCGAGGCACAATTGATGATCAACGAAGTGTCTCTCGGCACCAGCAGCGGGTCCGGAGCATGGATAGAAGTGATGAACGTTGGAACGCACCCCATCGATCTCGTTGGCTTTCAGTTGCTTGTCGATGGAGTATCGATCGACGTCGGCGCAATCCCAGGAACTCAGCAAGCGGTCGTGTTGCCAGGAGACCAGTTGCTCTTGGAGCTTCCGCAGAGCATTGCGCAACACATGCGGCGAGCTGTTGCTCTCATCTTCGGTGGCGTCATGTTCGATGCGTTTCCTCTCTCCTATACGCCCTCCGGCATCTCGCTGGGCAAGACAACGACGACAGGAGCAGTCATGCCTCTGTGTACGCCGACCCCGGGCGAGGCCAATATTCAGGTTCCACTGACAGGGAAAATCGCTGTTCTGTCGGGCACCGCGCCGTTCACTGTTGGCACACCCCTCGCTGTGCGGTTTGACATAGCATCCGGCTCGATGTCCGAAGGGGAGTGTCATTGGAATTTCGATGACAAAACCGAGTCAGACTCCTGTGCTCCACCACCCTACACGCTTTCGCAAACAGGAACGGTTTTCGTACAAATGGAAGCCGTAAACTACTGTGGTACCACAGTGAAACAAAAGCTGGCAATCGACGTAATACCTTCCTCGTCAAGGGACGCGGTGCAGATACCTGTTTCGAATACAATTCTTGTCCCAAAGGTACGCATTGCAGGCGCCTTGCCAAACCCGACCGGCAAAGACGCGGGCAACGAATGGGTGGAGATACAGAATGCTGATGTCCAAACGATTGTCCTCGACGGCTGGAGACTGCGTTCAGGCAAATCATCACTGTCGCTTACGGGTATCAAGCTCAACCCAGGACAGATTCATCGTGTGATGCTCGCAGGGTCAACCATGACACTGACGAATAAGCAAAGCAGTGTCGAACTGCTGACGCCAGCAGGCCAGAGCATAGCCAACGTGCAATGGCTGGATGCCTACGAAGGCCGAGTGTACGCACCGTCGCTCTTTGGCGGCTCTCGAATATCAGGAAGCGTTCGAAGGGCAATCGACGGTGACACACTAGAAGTCATTGTCG
>CAYWEU010000074.1:0-2173 GCA_964457395.1 uncultured Candidatus Peribacteria bacterium | reverse complement strand
ATGCGCAGGTACACCGAAGAATGGCTCCGTGAACGGGAAAAAGGAGATCATGCGTGGTCCATGAACCCGTACGACAAAGATGTGAACAAGCTCGTATCCGACGTCGTCAGACGCATGAAGTCCGAGAACATTCAGACCATCGTCTGGATAGGCATCGGCGGGTCCGGCTTGGGGCCGAAAGTCCTGCAGGAAGTGTTCGAGTCTCCTACAACTCCATCGTTTTTGGTTGTTGATACCATCGACCCGGCGGTGCTCGGCATGCACCTGTCGCTCATCGACTGGCGCAGTGCGCTCATCGTCGTTGTGAGCAAGTCCGGCAACACGCTCGAGACGATGTCGGCATTCTTCGCCTGCTTCGAGAAACTCAAAGAAGCAGTCAAGATCCACCCCGGCAGCCGCGTCATCGCCATTACTGACCCCAAAGAAGGCGTGCTCCACAAGCTGGCAACCGAGCAGCGCATGACCATCCTGCCGATCGCACCGGCGGTCGGCGGCAGGTTTAGCATTTTTACGCCCGTCGGCACGCTGGCACTCGGCCTTCTCAACGGCGACATCGCCGCGTTCTGTCGTGGAGCCAAAGAAATGGACACGCACTGCCAGGAAACCGTGCTCAATCGCAACCCTGCGGCCTCACTGGCTGCCGTGCAGTACCTGTTGGATACCCGCCGCAACTACCCTGTGCGGGTCATCATGCCCTACAGCGAACGTCTGACGTCGCTCGCGCGCTGGGACCAGCAGCTGATCGCCGAGAGCTTGGGCAAAGTCGAGTCACATAACCCCATCCCGCTCGCTGCCATCGGCACCCAAGACCAGCACTCACTGCTGCAACAGTGGATGTCAGGCCCGCGCAAATCGTGGCACTTGTTCATCCGTGAGTTGGATAAACCGCGCCTGGAAGTCCCCAAAAATATTCCGTCGCAATTCTCGTACATCGCAGGTAAGACGTTTGGCCAACTGCTCGACGCCTGTTACGAAGGCACAAGCCAAGCGTTGACGGCTGCCAAGCGCCCACATGCGACCATCTCGCTGCAGCGCCTCGACGAGTACCACTTGGGGCAACTCTTCTTCTTGTTTCTCACCGAGATCGTCTACCTGGGCAAGCTGTACCGCATCGACATCTACGGCCAACCCGCGGTGGAAATCGGCAAGAAGATTACGAAGGGACTGCTGTCGAAGGGGCAAGAATGAGAAGCGAGTAGCGAATAGCTTTTGACTAACCGCTAATTGCTATCCGCTACTCGCTATCCGCTACTCGCTCGTTTGGTCAATCTTGAAATTCCACCTATACTACTTCTGTCACTCCCCTTCCTCTATGCCTACCGCAATTACTGATTCTGATTTCAACGACAAAGTCCTCAAGTCCCCTGTCCCTGTCCTCGTAGACTTCTGGGCTCCGTGGTGCGGTCCGTGCAAAGCCATGCTCCCGATCGTCGACGAGCTGGAGGCACACTACGGCGGCAAAGTGAGTTTCGTGAAAATGAACGTGGATGAGAACAACGACGTTCCCTGTCAGCACAACGTGATGAGCATTCCCACGTTTCTGATCGTCAAAGGCGGAGAAATCGTCGACTCGTTCGTGGGCACCAAGTCGAAAGAAGAAGTGCAGAAGAAACTCGACGCCGTCTTGGCATGAGCTACTTTCTGGGCATCCTCGGCATTATCGCAAGCTTTTTCCTGCTGAAGTACCGCGAAAGAGTCGGCGACATGATCGGCGAGCCGGAGTGGGCGCACAAAGTCGGCGGCATCTATAACGTCATCATCCTCTGCGGCATTTTCCTGTTCTTCTGGAGCTTGGCGACAGTCACCGGCACCACGGATATCCTGTTTCGACCGATACTCTCACTCTTCACTTTTTCGGATGTGAAGAACGGAGGGGGTGGGATGATGCAGTGAAATAGTAGAAAAATACCTGAACTTCTGTACAATCCCTCATTGTGGGGCTGTAGCTCAGTTGGTAGAGCGCCTGCTTTGCAAGCTGGATGTCAGGAGTTCGAATCCCCCCCGCCCCACCAACCTCCGCCGGAGGTTGCCCGCCGTAGCCTCGCCGTAGCGAGCGAAGGTGGGCCCTTCAGGTACGACCTCCTGACTACGGTTGGCGAGCCATCTCAGTATTTTGCGTGTACATCCTCGAACGATCGAATGGATCCACACGCGCAATGCTGCATTCGTTCAA
>CAYWEU010000073.1:0-4860 GCA_964457395.1 uncultured Candidatus Peribacteria bacterium | reverse complement strand
TGCTCCTCGTTCAATAAATTATTCTTGCGCAAAACGTCCAGCAATTGGCTTCGAGCAGCGCTCGCCTGAGGCGGAGTTGGTGTTTGTGACATAAATCGTATTATTATAGCATACTTTGAAGGAAGGAACCAGGTATTTGCCCCGAAATTCAAAAGTGAAACGCATAATTCAGAAGTGCTGGGAGCGTAGTGAAAAGCTCTTCTAGGGACATTCATCAAAGTACGGTATGAGAGAAGGCGTTCTAGCTCCTTCCACCCATACCGCATGGCACACGTTACACGTTCAAAGCGTGATCAGCTCGAGGCATTAAACAGAGCTGGTCACACGCAACAGAAAATGGCAGCAATCATTGGCTGTCATCAAACGACCGTCAGTCGTGAGCTGTCACGCAGCAAACCCCCTCTGCGGCGTTGCTACTCGGCCAATCAGGCGCAAAAACGCTCCGAGAAAAGACGGCGTCACTCGTACGATGACCGTGTGCGTTGGCATGATGACCACAAACTTCGTCTCCATGTGGAAGCGGAACTTGTCGATGGTAAAAGCCCCGATCAGATTGCCGGAAGGATGCTGCAGCAAGAACGAAAGCACGTTGTGAGTCACCAGAGCATTTACACCTATGTGGAACGCAACAAAGAGCGAGGAGGAAATCTTCACACTTTTCTTCGCTACCAAGACAAGAAGTACAAGTGGCGTGGCATAGGAGGAGATGGCAGAGGCCAGATTCCGAATCGCAAAGGCATTGAGGAGCGCCCGGACATCGTGAATGAAAAAGGACGCAGTGGCGATTGGGAAAGTGATCTCGTTGTTAGTCCCAGAGAAGGCGAAGGAGCAGCAGCCACGTTTGTGGAACGAACCTGCATGTACTTCAGAGCAATCCTCGTCGCCGATCGATCAGCAGATGAAATGGTACGGGCAACCAGTGATGCTCTTAGAGATATTCCTGAACCATTTCGTCTCACAATGACACACGACAATGGACGAGAAATTTCCAAGCATGAACAGATCACGGCAAACCTGAACATGACCGTGTACTGCGCTAGAATCTACAAATCCTACGATCGAGGTCTCAATGAATTTATGAATCGAGAACTGCGACGATTCTTCCCGAAAGGAACAGACTTCTCAGAAAAAACTCAAGCGGACATTGACGCTGCTGTTGAATGGCTCAACAATTGCCCACGTCGTTCTCTTCATTACCGTACTCCGAAGGAAATGTTCCAAGAGAAATTAGAAAGTATGCGTTTCACGCTTTAATGTGCTAAATAATAAGAGAAATAGCCAAAAATCAGGTACGATATCTAATTTTCATTGTACATTGTACATTTTTCATTCTACATTTCGTCCATGGCTTCCCGCCGTCACATCGCGCGCATTGCCGTCATGCAGACGCTCTTCGAGATGCAGGCGCGGTCCATCGACGCCGACACGTCGCTACAAACCAATATCCTCCAGCAAGGCGGAGAACAAGCCGTGGATGGCGATTTTGCGCGGGCACTCTTCAAGGGTATTCATGAACAATGGGAGCAGATCCGCGAATCGATCCAGCGCTTCGCACCGCAGTGGCCTTTGGAGCGCATGGATTCCATTACGCGCTCCATCCTCATGATCGGCGCATACGAGTTGTTGTTTGCCAACGATGCGCCTCCGGCGGTCGTGATGAACGAGGCAATCGAAGTCGCAAAAGAATTCGGTAACGAAGAAAGCGGCAAGTTTGTGAATGGCGTTCTCAACGCCTTGGCGCAGAGCGTGAAAGCAAAATGATGGCACAGTATCAATTTTCAATTTTCAAAGTTCAATTGTATAGTGCCTTCGCATGTCCAACCCCACATCTCTCGCCGGACTCGAACGCGCCACGAACGTGCATTTCAAGAAAAAAGATCTTCTCGTCCAAGCGCTCACGCACCGTTCTTCAGTGAATGAGCGGTCCAAAAACGGTCATAACGAACGGCTGGAGTTTTTGGGAGATGCCGTTCTGCAGCTCATCACAACCGAGCATCTCTTCCATGCCAGCGATCGTCCCGAAGGCGAGCTGACCAACTGGCGCTCTGCGTTAGTGCAGGGCGATCATCTCTGCGAAGTCGCAGCCGACCTCAAGCTTGGTGAGTACATGTATATGAGCCGCGGCGAAGAAGCCAGTGGTGGCAGGAACAAGTCGTCGACCCTGGCCAACGCACTCGAAGCGTTCATCGGTGCGCTGTACCTCGATCAAGGAATCGATGCCGCGCGCGAGTTCATCAACACGTTTATTCTGGCGCGTCTCAAAGAGCTGATTGCCAAAGGCAGGCACAAAGACGAGAAGAGCAAATTGCAAGAGATCGCGCAAGAGAAAACAGGCATCACGCCTACCTACAAGACCATCGATGCCACGGGGCCCGACCACGACAAGGTCTTTACGTGCGCGGTGTCCATCGGCGACGAGCCCATCGCTTCCGGCAGCGGCAATACGAAGCAGAAAGCAGAACAAGCAGCTGCGTCGGAAGCGTTAAAAGTCAAAGGCTGGAAATAATATCGTTCTTGTCTTTCCGCGCCTTGAAAAGGCGCTGCTAGGTCAAATATTTTCTATCCCAGCAGCGGCCTTTCAGGCCGCGGCATGAAAGAGAATATTCAGCATTACCCCATCTTAATATCGATCTCCACTCCAGCTGGAAGGCTCAGGTTTTGCAGCGCGTCGACAGTCTTGAACGTGCTCTCGGTCAGGTCGATCAAGCGGCGGTGAATGCGCATCTCGAACTGATCGCGCGCGTCTTTGTGCACGAACGTCGAGCGGTTGACGGTGAACTTGCGGATGCGTGTTGGCAGCGGGATAGGCCCATGCACGACCGCACCGGTGCGCAGAGCGGTGTCGATGATCTTCATCGCCGCCTCGTCCAAGATCATATGATCGAACGCGCTCAAACGGATGCGGATGCCTTTGAGTTTGGGGTTGGCCGATGCCTTTCCCTCTCCCTTGGGTTTTGCCACTGGAGTTCCGGCAGGAGAAGCGTCTCGTGGAGAGGCGGTTTTCGAAGCAGTTTTTTTCTTGCGAGTTGGCTTAGCGTCTGCCTTTTTGGCAACTGCTGCCTTTTTCTTCTGCGCGGGAATCATAGTGACGATGTGGAAAGAGCAAAGGCCTGAGCTTATTTACTGATCTTCGTGACAACACCGGCGCCGACGGTACGGCCGCCTTCGCGGATAGCAAAGCGCGTACCGACGTCCAAGGCAACCGGAGCACCGAGCGTGACCGTGAACTTGACGTTGTCGCCTGGCATGACCATTTCGACGCCGTCGGGGAGGATAACAGAACCAGTCACGTCAGTCGTGCGCATGTAGAACTGGGGCTTGTAGCCTTTGAAGAACGGAGTGTGACGGCCGCCTTCTTCTTTCGTCAGGACGTAGACTTCGGCCTCGAAGTCCGTGTGCGGCTTGATGGATCCTGGCTTTGCCAACACCTGGCCGCGTTCGATGTCTTCGCGCTCTATGCCGCGCAGCAGCAGACCGACGTTGTCGCCAGCGATGCCCGAGTCCAGCAGCTTGTGGAACATTTCCACGCCCGTGACTGTCGTCTTGCGTGTCTCGCGGATACCGACGATCTCGACTTCTTCGTTGATGTTGATCTTGCCCTGTTCGATGCGGCCGGTGGCAACAGTGCCGCGGCCTTTGATCGAGAACACGTCTTCGACGGACATAAGGAAAGGCTTGTCGGTCTCGCGCTTTGGATCGGGGATGTACGTGTCGAGAGTCGTGAGCAACTCCTTGAGTTTGCCGACAGCCTCGGCGTCACCTTCGACAGCCTTGAGAGCAGAACCGCGGATGATCGGCGTCTTGTCGCCCGGGAAACCGTACTTCGTGAGCAGTTCGCGCACTTCCATCTCGACGAGGTCAATGAGTTCCGGGTCCTTGACCATGTCGATCTTGTTCAAGAAGACCACGACGTAGGGCACGTTCACCTGGCGCGCGAGCAAAATGTGCTCGCGAGTCTGGGGCATGGGGCCGTCTGCGGCGGATACGACGAGGATCGCGTCATCCATTTGAGCGGCCCCAGTGATCATGTTTTTGACGTAGTCGGCGTGGCCGGGACAGTCAACGTGCGCGTAGTGGCGTTTGTCGGACTCGTACTCGACGTGCACGGTGTTGATGGTGATGCCGCGAGCCTTCTCCTCTGGAGCGTTGTCGATCATATCGTAGCTCTTCTTCTCGTCAGCTGGAGAGAAGTTGAGGGACAAAGCGGCTGTGAGGGTCGTCTTGCCGTGGTCGACGTGACCGATCGTACCAACGTTGACGTGCGTCTTGGTGCGGTCGAATTTCTTCTGATCTGCCATAAAAAAGTGTGGGAGGGGAACTACAGAACGACACGCATGGTATCGTTCAAAGCCGTGAAAGTCTAGGGAAAGGGAGGGGGGTCAGTCAATACGATTTGAGCGATTAGCGGATAGCGAATAGCCAGCCGACAATTAAGCTGCTCGCTGTCCGCTAATCGCTACACGCTATTTCGCCGTCTCTTCTACTCTGCGTTCCCGTATCACATTCACCCTGATCACTCCCGGGTACGTGAGTTCGGCCTCGATTTTCTTGGCGATGTCTTTGGCGAGCTTCATCTGTTGCAAGTCGTCCACTTTGCCCGCGTCGACGAACACGCGGATCTCGCGACCTGCGGAGATGGCGTACGCCTTCGAGATACCCTCGAAGCTCTTTGCTGCGTTTTCCAAGTCCGTCAAGCGCTTGACGTACGCTTCCATCGACTCGCGACGCGCACCCGGGCGAGCGCCGGAAATCGCGTCGGCGGCAGCGACCACGAAGGCCTCGGGGGATGCGATGGGAATATCTTCATGGTGTGCCGCCACGCAATGGATCACCTCCGGGCGAATCTTGTAGCGCTTGCAA
>CAYWEU010000072.1:0-4918 GCA_964457395.1 uncultured Candidatus Peribacteria bacterium | reverse complement strand
TTGCGACCAGCACGCGGTATCTGCCGGTTTTGAATCCTTCGAGCGCCTCGCGCCGCTGCTGCAACGAGCGATTTGAGTGGATTTCAGCCGCGCTGTTGCCACCGTCTCGCAATGCTTTGGTGATCTTCTTGGCTCCGTGCTTGGTGCGAGAAAAGACAAGTACTCGTCCTGCGTGCTCTTGCAGCAGTGCATTGAGCAAGGACATTTTCTGGTTCTTCTCGACGATGATCATTTCCTGTTCAACTTTCTCGGCCGCAGTGCCTGCCGGAGCGACTTCGATACGCAGTGGCATGCGCAGGTGCGCTGTTGCCAGCTTTACAATGGAGTGGGGCATCGTTGCGGAGAACAACATGGTCTGCCGCTCGCGTGGAACGTGTTTCAAAATCCTCTCGATTTGCGGCAAGAACCCCATGTCGAGCATTTGATCCGCTTCGTCGAGTACCAAAATATCGGCTTCTTTGAGTGTGATCGTTCCTTGCTCCAGGTGATCATTGAGTCTGCCCGGTGTCGCGACGACGATGCGCGGGTTTCTGCGTATGTCCATCTTCTGGTGGTGCATGGACGCACCGCCGACGATGACCGCCGTGCGGATGCCAAGAGCCGGTGCAAACTGCGCAAGTGCTTCCTCGACTTGGTACGCCAGCTCGCGGGTTGGCAGCACAATGAGCCCGCGTCTGGCTTTGCCTTCGGAGAGTCTCTGGAGCATGGGGATGCCAAACGCCAGCGTTTTTCCAGTACCAGTCTGCGCGATGCCCATGACGTCTTTTCCCTGCACCGCGATGGGTATGGCTTGGTGCTGGATGGGAGTAGGCTTCGTAAAGCCTAGTTTGTCAATGGTTGCGAGGATATTGGCAGCGATACCGAGCTCTGAAAAATTCGGGGTCTGTAGGTTGGAAACTTGTGTCATTGTGCGTGTAGCATAGCGCATGGAAAGCCTTTGCGATAGCGGTTTTCCTCCTCAAAATGCGTCGTATTTACTGCAGGAATATTCTCGGTGGTCGGGACGGCGGGGCTCGAACTCGCGGCCTCCTGGTCCCAAACCAGGCGCTCTACCAACTGAGCTACGTCCCGAACGAAAGAATAACGACGTTTTCAAAGGATCAGGGATCGAGCGCGTTTCTTTTTATCACGCCCCGCTCCACGGGGCTAGGCAACTGAGCTACGTCCCGAACAGAGTCAGAGTACGTTGAATGTCGAAGAAAATAAATAGCAGTGTCTGTGCTATCATCTTTCCCCATGAATCAAGCCCCACTTGCGTACCGGCTGCGACCCACAACACTCGAAGAGTTCTTCGGACAAGCGCATGTGGTCGGCGAGCAAACGGCGCTGCGCAAAGCCATCCAGAACGATACACTGACATCTGTCATCCTCGCCGGACCGCCTGGGACGGGCAAGACGACACTAGCCAAGATCATCGCCGAGACAACGAAGGCGCAGTTCACCCAACTGAATGCCGTGACCAGCGGAGTCAACAACATCAAAGAAGTGTGTTCGCAGGCAGAGAAACTCTGGACGGGGCTCAAGCAGCGAACAGTATTGTTCGTGGATGAAATCCATCGGTTCAACAAATCCCAGCAAGACGCACTGCTGCCGTACGTCGAGAGCGGCGTCGTTATTCTCATTGGTGCAACGACCGAAAATCCCTACTTTTCGGTGAATAGCGCACTGATATCCCGCTCGCAGGTGTACTTGCTGACGCCGCATACGGTCGACGATCTTGTCTCGATCTTGCAACGGGCACTTGCGCACCCGCACGGGTACGACGGCAAGATCAGCATGCACCCCGATGCGGTCACGCATATCGCTGGCCGGGCGAACGGCGATGCGCGGATAGCGCTCAACTTACTCGAGCTCGCGGTGCTGATGATCGGCGCGAAGATCTCGCGCGAAGATGCGGAGAAACTGCTAAAAGACAGAAGCACGCGCTACGACAAGAAAGGGGAAGATCACTACGATACGATCTCGGCCTTCATCAAAAGCATGCGCGGTAGTGACGTCGATGCTGCGCTCGTGTGGATGTATAAGATGCTCAGTGGCGGCGAAGAGCCTCGGTTTCTCTTTCGTCGTATGGCAATTTTCGCGAGCGAGGACATTGGCAATGCCGACCCCCAAGCGCTGCCGTTTGTCACCTCAGCGTGGCAGACGTTCGAGATGGTGGGGATGCCCGAGGGCGAATATTTCTTGGCCCACGCGTGTGCGTACTTGGCTCAAGCTCCCAAGAGCAATGCGATCAACATGGCAATGAGTTCGACGAAAGCCGCAGTGCAAGCCGTACCGTCGTTAGAAGTCCCGTATCATCTGCGAAACGCACCCGCCAAAGGCATGGCAGAGCATGGCTATGGCAAGGGGTACAAGTATGCGCACAATGCAAAGGGCGGTGTCGTGGAGGAGAACTATTTTCCGATAGGCATGGAATCGCAAACATTCTACGAACCTAGCGATCGGGGCTTCGAGGCTGATATCCGCCGTCGGTACGAGGAAGTGCGCAGGACGGTGCGGGGGCTCTGAGCGTTTGTATATAGTATAAAAGTATGTTATAATATACAAAACAATATCCACAACTCCACATGCACACTCTCTCGAAGTCACTGGTGAGAATACGCGATTTTGTGCACGAACATGATGATATTCCTGCGTTTCATGCAGCGTATTTGGTGGGTGCATTTTTGGCTGCCGCACTGCTCAACTTGGGTTTCTTCGGTGTTCTTATTGTGGTCCACATGTCTCTGGACTACATCAAGTACAGGGATATCCATCATTTCAGTCGAAGACTGACCATCAAGGCGATGCTGCGAGAAAGTATGATCGATATCGCTCTGCTCTTGCTCGCCCTTGTGTTCGTCGTGTACTTGAACCACTCCTTCGCCCTTGCAGCCATCAGCGGTATGGCCCGGGCTGAGCTGACGATTGTGCGTGCGCTCGGTACATTGATACCGAAGATCGAGATTTTCGAGAACATTTTCACAGTGCTCTTGAACGTGGAGCGGTACCTGCACGGTACGGCCCCGGACCCTAACCGTGCTCTGCGCGGAGGAGAGAAGTGGGCGCTGTTCATCATTGGTGTGGCGATATTCATGCTTGGATTGGCCTTTGCTCTCTATCACGGTAACGAGGCGCAGTTGCTGCATGTGTTGGCGAAGGAGCTGACGCCAGCGTTGTAGTGAAGGAGTGGAAGGAAGAACAGGAGTGGAAGGAGTGGAAGGAAAAAGTAGGGTGCCAGGATTTTTGAGTGTTTCGTCGTTCTTCTTACTCTTTCCACTCCTCCCACTCATTCCACTCCTCAAAGCGGTGGTCCTTCCGGAAACAACTGCTTTTCCAGCTCTTTCATCGTTACTCGCCAGGCTTTTGCATAGGCTAACTCTTTGCCCTTGCCGTAGCGAGCGATGAAGTCGTCGAACCGCTGGTCGAGTGTCACCAGTGTATCGAACTTCACACGTTTGTCGGCATAGCAGAGCAATTTCTGCTCGGTTGTTTGCGGTGCCGGCATGTCCTCTCGCGGCGGGCCATGCGACTCGACGATGCGTGCCAACCCCTCGTATCCTTTCTCTCTGAAGAACATCGCAGCAGCGCGTTCATGTGGAGCTCCGTAGCGTTTTTTCAAGGTTTTCCATAGCGCAGACTGCGCTGTGGTTGGCGAGAACTGCGCATCACCTTCGAGCGATGCGAAGTCGACAAAGCGCAGCAAGTCATGCGTGAGAGCCGCGGCTTTCAGTGCGTCTTTGCGGACGAACGTGGCTCGCTCAAGCAGATGATCGGCCAGTGTCCGCGTAACTGCGGCGACTGTGCGATTGTGCTTGATGATATGCGTTGGCAGAGCGACATCGTCGTACCATTGGTCTATTTCTGCCGCATCTGGCAATGGCATGTCGTGCAGAACGATATGCAGCGTTCTGCTGCCCGGTTTGGCATCGTCGATGTCGACGCGTACGAATGGGCCGGAGTGTGTCCAATCGGCCATGGGCCATTCGATGATCCGGACATACGCAAACTCTTCGGAACTACGTAAGAACGCAGACGCGTCACCAGGAGAGAGTCGATAGAGGTCGATATGCACGATTGTTGCTCCAGCGTAGTGCTGCTCGAGAGCGAAGCTCGGGCTTACTACGCGGTCTTCGATACCCAGTCCTGCTGCGAATCCCTGAGCAAATGTCGTTTTTCCTGCCCCCAAGTCGCCATGGAGCAGGAGATTCAAGGGTGTCGAATACAGGCTTTTGGCTAAAGAAAGCCCTATTTGCCTCGTTTCTTCGGCTGTATTCGCTATGAGTATTTTATGCTCGAATGTTGACATTTATGCAATAATGTAATATGATAGTAGCATACACGGAGGAAAGCGCCTCCACTGAATATACACATTCTACACCAGCACTATGTTCTCTCGCCGCCCGAGGTTTCAGAGCAAGTTGATCTACAAGGTCAAACGACCTACGGCTCTTCGATACGCGAAACAGAAAGCCTCGTTTGTCATCGCGGTTTTGCTGATCTTCGCATTCGTTGTCGGCAACATGGTGGGACAGCACGGTTGGTATGCATTTTGGAAGTCGATTCTGGCCAAAGACATCGATGCGACGATCGTTTTTGACGGTACTGTTTCGCCGATCAAAGAATTGCCCGACTATCAGCAGTGGGCAAAATATGGTGGCAGCAAGCAATTGCACACGTTCGATCAAGCACCGAAGAGCGTGCTTCGTCCGATGCCGGAATTCAATGCTGCGACGTTTGATTCGGCTGCGGATACGTCGTTTGAGAAACAAGTGTTCTCGACGCTGTGGGGTGGGGGATACACTACAAAACTCGGCAGTCATAATGGGTTCGATATCGATGCGCCAAGAGGCACACCGGTTGTGTCGATTGCCAACGGCGTTGTAGAAAAAGTCAGCGTGCAAGAAATCGGTTTCGGACACTTCGTGACGATTCGTCA
>CAYWEU010000071.1:0-3722 GCA_964457395.1 uncultured Candidatus Peribacteria bacterium | reverse complement strand
GCCTACATGGCGATTCATAACGCCGAACTCGGCAAGCTCGTTGTTGGAGTATCGGCGATCATCACGCTGCTGGGGTGCGCCGTTTTTTCGTTGCTCGCCATGGCACGCAAGCGCTCTACGAATGGTTCGGTTTTGATCCTCTGCATGATGCTTTGGGCGATGGCATGGGCTCCCGTGCTCTCGCCGCAGTATTTCGCGTGGATCGTGCCGCTCTTGCTCGTGTGCGCGCTGGATGAACTCTGGGAATCGCGAATGCGATCAGGAGTATCGATACTGACGTTGACACTGTGCATGGGCGCGCTGACGTACTGGATCTTCCCGCTCCATTATGGCGCGCTTCTGGACCAGAAAACTCCGATGCCGGCGTTCCTGCTGACGATTCGAAATCTATTGATTCTTTTCCTCGCGCTTTTCCTCGCGCGCGGACAACTGCTGTCGCTTGCATCGATTGTGTGGAAGCGATCGCTTCGCGTTATCGGTTACCGCCGACGAAAATTTTCGTTTCGCACCGTCACGATCGCGTTCATAGCAGGATTCGCATTGCTCGCAGCCGCGTATTGGGCGGTAACCCCTCACTTCCGCAGCGTGCGGTACCAGTTTTCGGGACAACCGGAACAAAGAGATTCCTTGCCGTTTTTTGTCGGCACCCAGGGCAAACGCCTCACGGTTGACGTCCGCATGACGCTCGGACGGTTGCATTCCGCGATGTTCAATCTTCGCCCCGACGATTGCATCGAAGAGATGACGGTCAACGGTACCGCATTGCCGTCCGAACTCATCGGTTTTTGCGAGTACGGTGGTGGCAGGGTGGTGAACTTGGCCCCGTATCTTGTATCCGGAGTGAACGATATGCATCTTGTCCTCAAAGATACCGGCGGAGTCGGCGGGATGAACATCGGCGTGTCGAGGTTCGATCCTCTTCTCATTCTTTTTCTCGTTGCCTTCTTCTGCCTGATCGCCGGATATGGCGTCGCGCTCTGGCATCGATTCGCATCGATCCGCGCGTGGCGCTGGCTTTGGCCGGTGTTTCTCGGTGGAGTGATGTTGCGCGCGCTCTACGTGTTCGCAACACCGATCAATACCCGCGCACATGACTTGGATGGGCACATCGAGTACATACAATATGTTCTGCAGCACTGGTCGATCCCGCTAGCGCAGGCGGGGTGGGAGTTCCATCAGCCGCCGCTGTATTACTTCTTATCGGCTTTTTGGGTGAAAGGATGGAGCCTTTTTGGAGTTGGCACGCACCGCGCGATCGAGTTGCTGCAGGTTCCATCGTTGATATTCTCGATCGGTGCTTTGGCCGCAGGCGCTTGGATCGCCGTTCTTCTCTTTCCCGAGACACGGCGGCGCTGGGCGGCGGCGCTGTATCTTGGCTTGTTGGTCGCATTCCCGGGACTGCTGTACGTATCCGCGCGTGTGAGCAACGATTCGCTATCGCAATTTCTGTCCTTCGTGTTCTTCGCGTTGCTGCTGTCATGGTGGCAAACAGGCGACAGGCGTCGTTGGTATGCGCTGGCGACTGTCGTCGCATTGGCATTGCTGACGAAAGTCAGCGCCGCGGTACTCATCGTCGTCGCACTGCTCTGTTTTGCAATCCACCCTCGGCTCCCAATCAAGCGCAAAGCGCTGGATGGGGGATTGTGGCTGATTGTGCTAGCCGTGCTCGCGGGTTGGCTTCCGCTCTTGCGCTTGCTCTTGGAAAATGACATTACGCGCACAGTCATGCTGGGCAATCACGGCATGCACGGCGGACTTGCGATACCTAGCGGCATCGAGTACTTCCTGACGTTCAATCCGTGGCAAGTGCTGAAGGTCGTTTTCAACAACACATGGATCGATGAGTACCGCAGACAGTTCTTCTGGGAGTTTTTCTTCAAGTCGTCTTTCTTCGGCGAGTACCAGTTCGCGGCGTTGCGCCGGTTGTGTACGGCCATCTTGGCTTGCGGGCTTCTCGGTCTGCCGCTGATGTTTGTCGGTTTTCTCAGGATGATTCCAAGACGTCTCTCATCTTTATCGATTCCGATACTCCTGACGTTTCTGCTCGTGCTCGCGTCGGCAGTTGCCTATGCCTGGAAGTTCCGGTACGCGCCGAATCAGGATTTCCGTTTTTCGGTATTGCTACTTGCGCCGATCGCGTACTACGTCGTCGAAGGTATTGATGCCTTGCCATGGGGCATCGCTCGTGACGTCAGTCGGTGGGTGATCGTGGCGCTGTGCGCGTTGAGTGCCGGATTCATCATATTGCTCTACGTACAGTAGTCTCGCTCGCACCTCTGGACCTCCTATTTTTTACTACCCAATCCAACGACCAAGCATGCTGTTGTGACAGCCAGATGCAAATAATTGTCGGCCATGTTCACCGTGAACAAGCCGATGATACTGCCACTGACGTACCCAAGCACCGTGACGATGCCGTAGACCAAGCCGAAGATGATCAAGTACATGCGCGAGTGCGCGTGGCCGGAGCTTGCGGCCCAGAGGGCGATGGTACCGCTGAGGAGATGCACGACATTATGCACCGTATCTACTTCGAACAACCCGAGCAGCGGGCTGCTTGTCACGAAACCCAGTAGACCGATGAGCACTAAGGCAAGCCCCAAGATCCATGTAAGCGGTTTTACCAAGGGGGACATATGAAGAAAGGGAAAGTGATATTTCGTGAAGTATATCACAAGCTCGCTCATGTTGATCAAACCGTTTCGCGGTATGGCGATTGACGAATCGCCGCTACGGCGGTTATGCCTGCATTTGTTTTGCGAGCGTCCGCAGGTAGCTGGTCGCTACTTTTATTCTGCGATACGTGCCGGTCTGCGGGTCGAACACGCGCTTCTTTTGGATATTTGCCCGAAACACGCGCTTGGTGGCGCGCAACGAATGGCTGCGGCGGTTGCCGACCGACCTGGACTTGCCTGTCATGACGCACATTCTTGGCATAGAGCTGGGGGAATCTACAGGCTTTGGCAGCAGACGTCAAATGACCCTGGACGAATTGCTGGCATTTGCAGCGCACAACCGTATCATGTCGCCTGCACTCGTGCACTCCTCTATGTCGTCGTTCCTCAATCCGCCTTTCATCATTGCGATCCTCATCGCTCTCTCGGTCCACGAGTGGGCACACGCGTTCGTCGCGTATCGGTTGGGTGATCCGACTGCCAAGTACGAGGGTCGTCTGACGCTCAACCCACTCGCACACCTCGATTTACTGGGAACGCTGCTGTTTGTCACGGTTGGCTTTGGCTGGGGCAAGCCCGTTCCTATTAATCCTCGGCATTTGCGTAACGTGCGTCGAGACACGGCGCTTATTTCTCTCGCGGGGCCACTGTCCAACCTCGTGCTGGCAATTATTGCGTTCTTCCTGCTCACACTGCTGACGCGCCAAGGGCTTGGCACCGGTAGCGGCGTTATGTTGTTTCTGACGCAACTGCTCTCCAATTCGCTGTTTTTGAATCTCGGCCTCATGGCGTTCAATTTGCTGCCCATAGCACCCCTCGACGGATCGAAAATCTTCGGGTCGTTTGTCCCGCACCAGTACGAAGATTCGTATGATCGCCTCATGCAGTACGGACCGTACATCTTGCTCGGGTTGCTGCTGCTCGAGCGCGTGCTCGGTGTGCCGCTGCTGCAAGCGTGGATTTTTGCCATCGTGAATCCGATACTCGGCGCATTGTCGGCGATTGTCTGAGGGTTTTTCTCATCTCAGAGCCATACCGTGAGATGCA
>CAYWEU010000070.1:0-1925 GCA_964457395.1 uncultured Candidatus Peribacteria bacterium | reverse complement strand
AACATGGAATACGAACAGAAGACAATATCTTTCTCATTGACGACTTCCTGCAACGCCGCAGTCGAGAGACGGCTATCCATGACTCCCACCGTCGGAGCCTGATGTTCGGGATCACGATAGTAGCAATCGCGTGTGGGCTGTGGCGCAGAGCCGGGCCGTATGCGATTTGGCAGTTCTTGTACAGCCGTCTTGGGGGCCAGGTAGAGCATTCGTGGTTCTTTGCCTTGGAGTCTCAATTGCTCGTAGAGCAAGATGGCTGGCAAGAACTTCCCTAATCCTGGTTCATAGCCGATGTACTTTTTGCGCTCCTCCAAGAGCATCTGAACAGCGATGAGCTGTCGTAGCGAAGGAATCGGTAAGTCTTGACCCTTTTCGTGCACTGTTTCTACCAAGACTGACGGATGGGGCATGGTACACGTGCGTGCGAAAAATTCGCTGAGTTCTACGAAGAGTTGTGCGTGAATCATAGGATCATTCACCTTCGCCTCTTTCGCCATTGAAATCATACGCTGCAACGCCAGACTTGCTGCTTTTTTGCGAGTGCGACGGTACTGCTGCGGGTGGTCAATCCCTTGCGCCAGCAGAAACGAGTACACATCTTGGAGCAAGATCCTCCGCAGCACTGTGCGTACGGATGGAAGATCGACAATAGCTTTGGGATACCGGAGGATATCACCACCACCCAGTGGCTCCGGGCGCTTGCACTCGCCGAGGTAGCTAGAGATGAACGATATCACTCGTGCTCGCTCGTCGCTGCCCACTTGTCCCAAAGCGCACAGCGCGTCTGCTGCGGCATCGACACCGAATTGCGTTGCAAGGCGAACCAGATCGAAATTCTGTTGCTTGACGATTTCTTGGTATTCTAAGGAACTTCGTTCGTGTGGAGCGCCATTGCCGTTCCCATTCCCATTCCTTGTTCCGCCAGCAGAGAACTGGCGTCGAAAATCGACAGGAACAGTCCCAACAAGGCTGCCGTGCTCGAGACCGTGCCGCAAAAGTTCCGACAAAATTTTGCGCCGAGCGCGATTGATATCTTCGACGAGATCACCAGAGAGGGCATGCTCTCTGAGCATCTCCTGCGCACGACCGCAGAGCTCAAATACATCCTTAAATTCCTTCAACGTATCGTTCATGCGCACTTCAAATTCCTCGACGAGAGCATTGATAGTCTCTACGTCATCGGGGTGCCGAGAGCGCAGGCTGGCCGCCTCTCTTTTGATGAGAGGGAGGACATCATTGTTTATCGTTAGCATGGGGTCGAAGAGAAAGAAGGTATCAAAATCAGCTGGCTTTTGGCGAATACATGCCACGGATCGCACGGGAAATTGACTGGAATTGCTGCACTTCTTCCAGCGCTGCAGCGCGCTCTGGATCGGTCTTGGCTTCTAAAGCCCGTTTGACTAACTCCGCATACACCTGGCGAAGGTCGGCAAGATCCGCCATACCTGTTGCCTCTAGTTGTGTTATCTTCTCCTGCTGCTTTTTCTCTCCTTTCTCTGCGCGCGCTGTTCTATGCATGCGGACAGCATTCTCGAGTGTACGGCCGCCGCCTGCATTTTTTTCGAGAGCGAGTTCGAGGATGGCAGCGGTATTGCCGGATGCACTCTCGAAGTCTTTTTTGCGTTGTGATACTTCTTCGAGCATCGTCGCTACGATTTCCGCAGGCAGTTCGAGGTGCTCCATAGCGGCATCGAATGCTTTGCCGAATGCGTTGATCACTGCGGGGGTGTCGATGAGTGACGTTGCGCCGAGCGTTTCTTGTACCTGTGCGGTTGCTGCTTCCAGACTTCGTTGCAGTTCTGTCACCGTTTGCTCGAATGCTTCTCCGGACAGGTGCTGCGTATGCCGTGCAAGGACGCCTTCTGCAACCTCTGCCATGTGGTCTGCGACCCCCTGGGCAATGGCGTCGACTGTCTTCTCCGGCG
>CAYWEU010000069.1:0-1717 GCA_964457395.1 uncultured Candidatus Peribacteria bacterium | reverse complement strand
GACACCGTGTCCCTGCTACGGACATGCTATCGCAGCTACATTTTTTTTATTGCCTGTCCCCCTTCGCCATCACGCACTTCGTATCCAAGCCGCTTGATGGCATCGCGCAAGCGGTCGGACTCAGCGAAGTCTTTGGCCGTGCGCGCTGCGTTGCGCTGCTCGACGAGTGTCAGCACTTCCTGTGGCACAGCCATATCCGTCGACTCGAAGCAGCCGAATGTGTACGTGGCGATTTGAATGAACGCAAACAGCGCTTCGCAATCTGGTTGCGTGAGATGCTCGTTCGTTCGCGACCACGCCATGAGGTCGAAGATCGCCGCGAGCGCGCCCGACGCATTCAGGTCGTCGTTCATGCATGCGGAAAATTCTTCCAGATATTTCGTGATGCTCGCATCGGCCTGACTATGCGCGCCCTTGTAAGATTCCGGTGCACACCGCGAGGTGATGTCGTCCATCCATTCGAGAATCTTGCGACGAGCTTTGTGCGCATCCTCCAGCCCCTTCCAGCTAAAACGCAACGGGGTACGATAGTGCACGGAGAGCAAGAGATAGCGCAAATCGAGCGGATGAAACCCTCGCTGCGAGATGTCAGCCATCACCAACACATTGCCAAGGCTTTTTGACATTTTTTGGGACATTTTCTGCGCTTTTTTCTCTTCCGAAGCGTCACTCGGCGCGATGTCGATGCGGCGTCGATGCAGCCAGTACCGCACAAATGATGTGCCTGTCGAACATTCGCTCTGCGCGATCTCGCACTCATGGTGGGGGAAAATGTTGTCCTCGCCTCCGGTGTGAATGTCGATCGTCTCGCCTAAGAATTTCATGCTCATCGCGCTGCACTCGATATGCCACCCCGGGAAACCGTCACCCCACGGCGATGGCCAACGCAGGATATGATTTGCATTCGGACCGACTGTTTTTTTCCACAATGCAAAATCTGCGTGATGCTTCTTTTTTTCATCAACCGTCACGCGCGCACCGGCGGACAAGTGCTCCAGTGTGTTGCCCGACAGCTGTCCGTACTTGGGGAAACTTTCGACCGAAAAATACACACCGTCCTCTGTCTCATACGCATGGCCGCCATCGACAAGTCGTTGAATCATCGCGATCATCTCCGGAATAGTCTCCGTGGCTCGTGGCCGAGCAAATGGCTCTAGCATGTGCAAAAACAGCTCTTCGTCCAGGTAGATCTGCGTGTACTTCTTCGCGATTGCCAGGGGATCGCTCTTCTCCTGACGCGCTTGCTTCTCGATTTTATCTTCGCCGCTGTCGGCGTCCGCAACCAAGTGCCCGACGTCGGTGATGTTCTTCACGTGCTTCACGTCATACCCGTGACCGACCTCCAGCCAGCGGCGCAACAAGTCCGCCATGAGGAACGACGCATAGTTGCCGATGTGCGGCGTGCCGTACACCGTAGGTCCGCAGGTGTACATGGTGACCTTGCCCGGCTGCAGAGGGACGAAGTCTTCTTTGCACTTGGTGTAAGAATTGTGGAGCTTCAATACCATGGACAAAGTATGAACCAAAACTCTTGATGATGCATCTGGGCCTGCGGCCCAATCCGGGACACGGTGTCCCGGCTGCGGCGATCTGTTTATGCAACCGTAATTTCTGGATCGAGATACACCGACTGTATCGCATTCAGAATCTCGATGCCCTCTTTCTTGGGCTTCTGGAACACTTTGCGACCAGAGATGAGGCCCATGCCGCCCGCGCG
>CAYWEU010000068.1:0-4397 GCA_964457395.1 uncultured Candidatus Peribacteria bacterium | reverse complement strand
GTCTTCACTCTTGCCCCCGGCGTGTACGGTTCCCCGGACCACACGTAGAGTTGCTTTCCTGCCACAACCTGCAGAACGTTGCTGGTATCGACGTTAAAGATTCCCAGAATATCTCCATACGTCGTGTTGCGTGCGACACGCAAGTACCCGTTTGTCATGGCGACAGAGCCAGAGTCCGAGCGAATGATCAGGTTGTCTTTGTACAAATTGATACCGGTCATCGATCCTCCTGATCCGAGTGTCACGGTCACTGCCCTTGTCGAACCGCCAGAGACATACAAGCTTACGACTGTGCCTCCGGTCATGGTCAGTCCCGTGATGCTGTACTGCCCTCCGGCGTCCGTTGTTCCGGTGCCAGAGACCGCTCCACCGTTGAGAGAGACTGCGACTTTACCGCTGGCTATCGGTGTTGTGCCTTCGTCGCTGTAGGCCTTGCCGGTGATGGTGAGGTTGACGCCGTCGTTGGCTATCTGCCAAGAGCGCTGTTCCTGCCATTGACCTGTTGTTTGTGAATTCTGGGTGCTCAGCGTATATTTGTCGCGATGACTCTCGGCTTCAACACTGCTTACGTGCTCTTCTACGTCGCGATGGGTCTTATGGCTCTCGCCATCGCCATTGTCTTTGCTGCTGATCGTATTGGCAGAAGACATGATGGCCATAGCCACAGGCATTGATTGTAAATATCCTTGGAACGCCTTTATTGGCGTGAATTGCAGAGGTCCTACAAGATAGAACTCTGGCGAAATATCCGGTGCGTCGTACTCGTAGTGAAATTGTGCTGTGTCTCCTGCTTTCCACGAGCCTTTCCAGGAGATTGTCGTTCCGGAGTTTGTAGTTTTTACTGTGTAATTATTCGATGTGTCATCGTTGATCACAAATCCTGTAGGAACGATGTCTGTGATACTGCCATCGAAGTCCTCGCCGAAAGACACCGTAATGTCCATGGGCGAAGGCGCCAGAGGCCAGAGACGAGTTGCGGCTTTGCGACCGATTACTACCTGCTGATTACTGGTCACGTGTAGCGTCGACGTGATCTCTCGTGTATGACCTTTCATGATGCCGGTGAGCGTGAGGTGATACGTACCGGCTTGATTGAGCGCGAGGTCGGTAAAGTAATCCGGCTCTATGAATCCGGCCTGCTTGAGACCACAGGTGCCGGTGCGAGTGATAGAAGAAACAGAAGAACCAGAAGAAACAGCCGTTTCTGGCTGTGATGTTGTCAGAGTCTGTACCGATCCATCGGGAGCGATCACATCTAACGTCAACTCCGCATCGCAGACGATGTCGCCGTGGTCATCGAGTGTTCCAAAGTCGATGTGCGCGGTGTCGCCCGGACGATAGCTGTCGTTGTCCGGGTTCATAGCGAGCACACCCCAGGCGAACTGCTGCGTCATCGTCGTCGTCTCTCCGGTCAGAGGGTTTTGCACATCGACCGTGAGCGTGTAGAGGCCCGGTACAAAGCTCTGGATGGGGTCCAAAACCAAGTTCACCGACCCCACCTCGAAGTGATAGCGCGGGTTTGGGATCAGCTTTCCGTTGGGTCCTATGAGCGTGAGTGTCAGAAGATCAGCAGATCCACTCGCTGCAGTGTTCTGCGCATCGGCGATAATTTGCGGTGCATCCAACGATCGATCGATGGCCTGTACTGTTGCGGTCGCCGCTTGCCTCACCGTAGACGCCTGTGTCTCGATGGCTTGTCCGATAGCTTGGTTGAGTGAATCAGGCTGTAGTGACCCGTTCGCGTCGGCAGCATCGGCGGCCAGGCTGGCGATGATCTTGTCCTTGGTTTCGTTTGTAGCCAGCAGGGTCACCGCCTGGCTGACGATCGGGTTCTGCGACGCAAGATCTGCAAGTTTTCGTTCAGCATCGCCGCTCAGTCGCTCATCAGAGATCGTCGATGCCTGCTCGTGCACGATGTGCTCCGCGACGGCGGACTCAACGTCCTGCGGTTCGATGATTGCTTGGAGCAGCTCCTGGTAGGCGATAGTGCTCTTGAGGTGATTCTCGCTGTCGACGAGCCGCGCATCGTTTTCGGTGACAGTTGTGTCGACGAGTTTGAACGTCGGTGCCGCAGCGCCCTCGAAGTCGGCAGCCGTTCTCTCGAGCATCAGCGTGCGATCATTGCCACTCGCAAAGGCCGAAGCGCCGCTGAGAGAGAGCACCTGGTAGCGGCGGTTTTCTGTGTACGAGACGTTGGAAGTCTCCAATGGGACGACTGTTTCTACGTCGTTCGCGGCGCTCTCCGAGCTTTGGGGAGCTAGCGATGCCGATGACGCTGACCCCACTTCGTCCGGCTTCGTTTGCGCTACGCCGAGGCTTCGCGGGGCAAGCGAGACGGACCCCACGTCGCTCTCCGAGCTCTGCGGGGCAAGGAAACTTTCTGTAGGCACCGGTCCGATGAATTGGCTGTGTAGTTCTCGATCGCCCCTGATCTCTATCGGCCCGAACAGTGCCAAGATCGGCATGGAGGTCGGGGCCGCAAAGCCATACCGGAATGTGCGTGGCACTCCAGCTTGCCACTGTCCGCTCCAGGTGATGGCGGTGCCGTTGGCATTCTTCGTGATGTCCGAGGGCTGAGGCGTGATGCCTGTGACGTCAAACCCTGGAGGCACTTGCTCGCGCATGGTGCCGATGACGGTGTCGTGCATCGTGACGGTCAGGAGCATCTGCTCTTGTTTGCCGTGGTTTGTACGCGTGACCGAGGTACGTCGAATCGTGACAGGCATTTGCTGACCGTTGATCCCGACGTCTTGCTTCACGGTTGTACCGCTGCCGTTGGTGGCAGCGTCGATGACGAGTGTTGCGCTTTTTGCGGCAGGAGGGACGTTGAGCGTCAGAGTTTCGCCACTGCCGCTGCAGAATGGCGAGAGTGCTTTGCTGTCAGAACCCACAAACGACCCGATGAGCGTATCGATGCACAGCGCAGTACCCGCGTCATCTGTGACTGCTGCCTGGATGAGTGCGTCCTCGCCCACGTCGTAGACATCTCGATCGGCATTCACGGCGATCGTGCCCCAGTCGAAGTACGTATCCAACAGCAGAACATCGCCGTTGGTCTCGTCGCCCTGCAGTATCCCGAAGAAGTTTCGAAGCCGAATGCTCAGACTGCTCGTCTGGTTCAGCAGCGCACGGATGCGGTACCGACCAGGCCGGAAGACCGACGGGGGGTCCACCGTCACACGGTAGGCGTTTTTTTCCTCCGTCACCGTCTCGAGGACCGTTTGCTCCGTGCCTACGATGTCCGTCAGTGTCAGGACAATGCGCTTCTGCATATCTTCGCTGGAGCCGAATTCACTCGATTTCGGGATCAAAAAGCTCGGGTAGATGTTGCCGGGCTTGCCCAACTGACCGTCTGTGATCAAGCCGCCGCTGAGGGTGATTTCGGTGGCAACCGGTTCAACCAACGATGCTGACGATGCCGACTCGCTCGAAGACTCCGAGTATTCGGACCGGGCTGAGGAAGAGCCGGAACCAGACTCCAGTTCACTCTGGAGCAGAATGACGCCCGACAGTGTTTCCACCGTTTCGCCCAGAACTATGCCGAGCGAAGAGCTGCTACTGGCAGGTTCCACGGAGTCCGTAGTGTGTGTAGTCGAGCTGCCGCTTGACGATTCTAGAATGATTTCTTCAGCTGGTCCAAGCACTGTTGAGCCGCTTTCTGCAGGATTTGCGATGGTATCCGATGGTGTTTGATCCGCAGTGAACGTCGACAACGTTTCGCCGCTGTTTGCCATAGCCTGCACAATGTCCGGCAGTCCAAGTGCGCCATTCACAATGAGCGCCATGAGCACTGTTGCTATGGCTTTTGCACTAGCAGTTTGCCGTGAGTATTTGTGTGTGTTTGACAATCTTACTATATTACCTGAAAAGTCGTTTTTTTGGTAGCCTTGGGGTGTTTACGGCATAACTAATGATAAAATATGTCAAGGTGATGTTCTCTATGCTGATTCTCTTTAAAACAGCAGCTTGAGGCTTTAGAAGGCTACATTGGCTAATGGACGAGGGCCAATGTGGATTCGTCCGCCGTTTTGAGCCTAAAGGCCCAATCTCCGCTTCACAACTGACAATTCAATTTCGCCCTTCTCCATCCTTGCCTCAGCGATGTCTTTCATCAATTGCGGATCAGCCATAATCTCGTTCGTTTCCTGTCATCCTTCGAACTCCTCTTGAGACATGAGAGCGATGGGGGATCCTGCTTGTCGCTCAATAATCGCTCGCAACTTTTCATCACTCGGCTTCTTCCACGGGTGACAGCTTGCAATTCTTTTGATAATCAATCCCAGCGCGATCACCAGATTGCGTTGTTGCAGTACATCGATGGCATACATCGAACACGTTGGTTCATGTCGACAGAAGCCGTACGAGTGTAACCCTCGCAGTGGGCCGTGGTCCGGCGA
>CAYWEU010000067.1:0-6473 GCA_964457395.1 uncultured Candidatus Peribacteria bacterium | reverse complement strand
ACACCGACGATGGTATCTGGCGGCAAATTGTCCCGCATCCACTCGATGGAATCCCAATAGACTTTCGCCTCTTTAGGGTTCGGGAAGCCGAAGTAATGCCGATACGCGGGTGCCTTGGAATTGAGCTGGTAATGCTTATACCCAGCCAGGCCGACAACAGTGAGGGCAAGAAATGCCACTGCCCACTTCCTCCAGAACTCGGCGGGCAACTGCCAGAGCAACAACGCAACGTAGATGAACAGAATATGCGCAGCGGGATTGATGTAGCGCAAGCCATGATAGTCGGCGAAGTACCACTGGTAGCCGATGAGTATGGCAAAAAACACGCCGAGATAGAGCCAGCTGACGATGCTCAGTGCCCGCAGACGTGTGTGCAACGAACCGCTGACAAAGGCTACAAGTGCTAGCAGGGCTCCGCCGGTGGCGATGGTCAGCAGGTCCCACAACTGGAACACATTCCAGAAGACAATGGCGAGATAGTGCTTGAGCGAAAAATGATCGAACGAGAAATTGTGTAACGATAGAGCCAGCTCCCGCCGTCCGACCTGATTGCCCGGGAATATCGAACCGGTCTGCATCATCTGCCATGCCATAAAGATGGCGAAACAGATACCCGCAAGCAACAATATGCCACCCAGCGACCGAAGATGATCTCTGCGTTCAGCGTGAGAAGATTTCCACCATTCGAAGAGCTTCATGCAGACGATCGCGAACAGAATAAAGAGGCCGTCGCCGCGCGTCATGACGGCGATCCCGGCCATCAAGCCCGTAACGCACCCCCACCGAAACGGCGACCATGATGCAGGTTTGCCGATCTCGAGATACGCACCAATGGTCGCGAGGACCGCCACGGTGAAGAGCGCGGTGTCCATGCCGTTCATCGCGTTAAAGAACGCGTTGGCCGTGAAGGTCGAAAACAAGAATGCAGTCCAGGCCACGCGTCTGTCTTGCGTCAGTTTCAGTGCGATGGCAAACACAGCAACCGTTGCCAGAGCGCCCAAGATGGTAGAGTCCAGAAGCGTCATGCGGATGGCCATCTCTTTGGCGAAGGCGAGGTGATTGAGGGAAATCATGTAAATCCACAAAAACGGCGCACCAGTGGTCGAGTGAATGCCATCTAAGGAAAACCCTCCGCCGAGTGCCACGTTCCTCGCGACCTTCATCTCGATGAAACTGTCATCAATCAACCACGTCGTGCTTCCCAGCCCCTTGATGGGCATGAGGAAAATGAAGAGTGCTTTGACAACGACAACCGCCACAGCAAGCATCCATACATGCTTGAGTGACAGCGAAATATTTCTTCTGAACAGAAACATAATACCGTGAGTCTAGCGAAGTACATCGCGCCTAACAACAGCGACGATGCGCTCACCTGCCTTGCCGTCCCACAACGCGGGGATAAGCACCGTCGGTACTTTGGGGTGCCTGGCAAACGAGACGACCTCGGCACAGTCAGCGTGGTTGGCAGGGTCGATGAGCCTGTTACTGCCACTGTCGACCGTACTCGGCCGTTCGGTATTGCGGCGCAGGGTAAAGCAGCGCTTCTTCAAAAACGTCGCCTCTTCTTGAATGCCGCCGGAATCGGTGAGGACGAACGCGCTCTTACGCACAAGTGCCAGAAATGGCACGTATGCCAGAGGCTCGATGATATGCAAGCCGCGCGGCAAAGATTTATGCATGCCAAATTTCTCCAGCGCATCCCGTGTTCGGTGATGCAGCGGCAACATCAGCGGCAGATGCTCGCTGACTTCGCCCAAGAACTCCAGGTTTTTCTTGAGCATCTGCTGGGTATCGACGTTGCTCGGCCGGTGCAGCGTGACAACGCCAAAACGTTCCGGGACGCCGGAAGGCAATGCTTGTTTTGCAATCAAGGGCATCATGCGGATCAAGGTGTCGATCATCGTATTGCCGACCAGCTCTGCCTTGCCCGGTTGTTTTTCTTTGCGCAAGTTGTGCATTCCAGACTGTTCGGACACCAGCAGCACATCAGCCAGCATATCGATGCCTATACGATTATGCTCTTCGGGCATGTCCATATCGAACGATCGTAAGCCCGCTTCGATGTGCGCGAGCTTGACTCCTGCCGCTTTGGCTGCCTGCGCTGCGCCAAACGCGCCGTTGACATCGCCGTACACCAGTACGATGTCAGGCCTCTGATCGACGAGCACGGGCGAGAGCGCCTGCGCAGTACGATCGATGACCTCCTCGCGCGTGCCTCCGTGAATGTCTAAATTCACGCTCGGCGGCGGAATATCCAGCTGCGTGAAGAAAATATCTGAAAACAAGGGATCGTAGTGCTGTCCAGTGTGCACGATAACATGTGTATCCCCCGCCTGCTTCGATTGTACGAACGCATGATGCACCGCCGCCACTTTGACGAAGTTCGGTCGCGCGGAACAGACGCTGAGAAGTTTCATGCGACGGGATTCTACTCTATCTGCCTGGTATGCAATACCTACGCGGCTTTCGCCCCGTGAATGTGCAGTATCCGTTCCATACGCTTCTTCCAGGTGAAGTTCTCGACAGTGCTCCGAGCGATTTTTGCGCGTTTGGCCGCTTCGTCTCGATTGACCATCGCCTCGCGCAGCGCGTCCGCCAGACTGTCTTTGTCGCCGGGGGTGCAGAAGAACGCCGTGCTGTCATCTAAAATTTCACGGATTGGCGGCAAATCCGCCGCCACGATGGGGCGACCCGCCGCCATGTACTCAAAAATTTTCAACGGCGACGTGTCTCGCACGTAAAAAGGATGCTTCGACGCCGGTGCGGGATAAACCAAGACATCGCATGCGATGAGCAGTGTGGGAATTTTGTCATGCGACATGAACCCCAACAACGAGACTTCTGTGGCGATCTCAGGTGGCAACTTGGCAACAAATTCTTCTTTCGCGTGCTGCGGTCCCCCGGCGATCACAGCGCGAAAGTCCATACCTCGGCGCTTGAGCGCGAGCAGAGCGTCGACCAGCTCTGGAATACCTTTGGAGAGACCCATCGATTGCAGCTGTCCGGCATAGCCGACAAGCGGTACTCCATCCGGCACGCCAAGCGCAGCACGCGTCTCCGACACAGACGGCAGCTCTTCGAAATCATGCAAATCGACCGCGTCACCCTCGGCGATGATGGGGACGCGAGACACTCCGGCATCGATGAGCACCATGCGCATCGCGTTGGTCATCGTGACAACAAGCTGGACGTCTTTCAACGATCGCACGAATCGTCCCAACCACAATCGGGGCAATCGATGCAGCTCGAGGATGATGGGAATGCCTGCGTGTTTCAGATACGGCAACAACTCCGGCGTGCGTGTGTAGACCACGTCGAATTCTTTTGAGCGCTGCTTGAGGACGGTTCGCAGCATCCGTCCGAAGAGCAAGGTCGTGAGCTTGAGTCCGATGATTCCAGGCGCCCACCACGCGGAAATACCGTCGATGGAACCCAGGTGATGCAGCGTCACCGACTCCATGAGTCCGTAATACTTCGAAAAATTCTGCTGGATGGGGTTCGTGCGGAACGGCGCGAATATCTCCACTTCGTGGCCCAAATCGATGAGCGCTTGGGTGACTTTCGCCACCTGCTGGCCATGCGCGCGCTCGTTGGGTAAACGGACATTGGTACAGTACGCGATCCGCATGACTGGAGAGTAGCGCGAGAGAGAAAAAGATCAAAACACCATGCCAATAACGTATTGACCCCATCTGTCCCTATCCCTAGGCTTTCCACGATGCGAAAAGCCTTCGTCAACGATGGCGAGCTCAATGCGCGCGTGCGTTCGTGGTGGCATGCGAATCCGTTTAATTATTTCGTGGACGACGAAGAGGGTTCGTGGTCGTTTTATCGGAACATCGATCGGAAGTTTTTGAAGTGGATCCCGTTCATGCAAAAAGGAGGCTATCCGTTTCTCACCCGCTACGTCGACATGAAGGGGCTGAAGGGCAAGAAAGTTTTAGATATCGCTTGTGGCACCGGCGTGCTCACCGAGCAATTCGCGCACATGGGTGCAGATGTCACCGCCGTCGACCTGACGCCCAAGGCGATTGAGCTGACCAAGAAGCGTTTGGCGCTCTATGGACTCCACGCCAACGTCGTCGAGGCCGACGCGCAGAAACTGCCATTTCCAGACGCCACATTCGACTTTGTCTGTGCGTGGGGCTGCCTGATGCACATGCCACAGACCGAGCAAGCGATCGCGCAGATGTACAGAGTGCTCAAGCCCGGTGGCAAAGCGATCGCGATGATGTACCACAAAAACTCCGTGCACCTGCGCTACTGCATCCAGTTGGGGCGGGGCATTTTGCGCGGAAAATATCTGGTGTACGACGATCAGTCGCTGATTAATCGCTACACCGACGGCGCCAAAGTCGGCGGCAACATGCTGGCCAAGTTCTACTCCAGAAAAGAATTTAAGAAGCTCTTCTCGAATTTCAACGATGTCCACGTACATATTCACGATAATCATGGCGTGCCGAACCAATTGCCGCACCCGCTGCTGCCGCTGGGCAAGCTACTGCCAGCATCAGTCAAAGAAGCCATCTGTCGTGCGTGGGGCATGACCGCGATTATTACTATGACAAAATAATGAAGCCTTTCTCTATCGCCATCATCGGACTTGGCTACTGGGGTCCCAACTGGCTGCGGAACTTCGTGAGCGTGGACAGTTGCGTTGTACGGTACGGTTGCGACATCAACAAATCGCTCTGCGAAAAATTCCAGAAGCAATATCCAAGCATAATATTCACGCAAGATTTCGATAGGGTGATCGGCGATGAGAAAGTTGATGCGGTCATCATCGCCACACCGACATCGACGCACTTCTCGCTCGCAAAACAAGCACTGGAGGCCGTGAAACACGTGCTTGTCGAGAAGCCGATGACATCGACCTCCGCAGAAGCGAATAGACTCATTGCTCTCGCAAAACAGAAGAAGTGCATACTGCTGGTAGACCACACGTTCGCCTACTCCGCCGCAGTCGGCAAAATCCGCGACTTCATCGAGCAAAAGAAGTTGGGTACTCCCCTGTACTTCGACTCCACACGCATCAACTTGGGCCTCATCCAGAAGGACACGAATGTGATTTGGGACTTAGCGATCCATGACCTGACGATCTTGGACGCGGTAGAGAAGCTCGAAGGCGTGCAAGAAATATTCGCCTGCGCCAGTGCTTTTTATGGCAAACAAGGCGAAGTCGGCCACCTGCACCTCAAGTTCCAGTCCGGACTGCACGCACACATCCACGTCAGTTGGCTGTCGCCGGTTAAAATACGCCAGACGCTCATCGGCGGGAGCAAAGCGATGATGCTCTACGATGACACGCAGCCTTCCGAGAAGCTGCGGATCTACGACAAGGGTGTGGACCACGATACAACGAAACCCGACCCGTTCTTCCCCAAGTATCGCAGCGGCGACGTGCTCATACCGGCCCTGCCTCTCACCGAAGCACTCTCGACCGAGGCCAGGCATTTTCTCGACTGCATCCACGGCAAAACCAAGCCGATCGTCTCCGGCGAGGACGGCGCACGCATGGTGCGGTTATTAGAGCTTGCGAATCAATCGATGAAAGAGCACAAGCCGGTGAGAGTTACTTGAAAGCGAATAGCGCGTGTTCGTATGGAATTTTCTATCCGCAACACGCTACCCGCTAACCGCCCTTCTTCGGAACGCATGCTTCCAGCGACCACCATGCTACACTTCTCTCATGGGCAATCAAACCGTCGACACACACGTGCCAGAACCGACAATGGTCGAACCCGCGAACAACCCGGGTTTTTTCTCACGCGTACTGCGCCTGCGCGCAGACTGGTTCTTCGCAACATACGCCCCAAAAGTCTTCGAGAGAGGCGGATTCATACTGGACATCGGCGGAGGGCTGCGCATCGACTCAAAACGCGGCAACGCTTTCAACACGGAGAACTTCAAGGTCTGCGGACAGTATCTGAGTCAGCCAAACGTCCAGTTCAAGATTTCGGACTACACCAACAAGTACTCGCCGGATTTCGTCGAGGATGTCCACGCACTGTCGCAGCAAAACGAATCAGTCGACGGGCTGTTCTGCCTCGCAGTGCTCGAACATGTCTACGACCCGAAGAAAGCAGCGGAGGAAATCACCCGAGTCTTGAAAAAAGGCGGCAGGGCGTTCATCTACGTCCCATTCCTGTACCGCTACCACGCCCACGAAGCTGATTATAAAGATTATTACCGCTACACCAAAGACGGCATCGCGTACTTATTCCGCGATTGCTCCAAGATTCTTCTTTGCCCCGTCTGCGGTATGTTCGAGTCACTGCTCAAGACAACGCCGCTGCGGACTTGGAGGGTACTCAAATACATCACTCGCATGATGGATGAATCATGCGGGTGCATGAGGCGCATCTCGAAGCTGCAGACGTCGGGGTATCATGTCTACATCGAAAAGCACTAAACACTACATTCTAAGCACTAAGCACTAAATTCTAAGCACTAAACGGCGTTTCTCTATTGTG
>CAYWEU010000066.1:0-3182 GCA_964457395.1 uncultured Candidatus Peribacteria bacterium | reverse complement strand
GTGCCCTCTGTGGCCAAATGCATCCGTGCTATGGAGCGTCCCCACGCGTGATAAACTGCATGGTTAGCTGCGTCTACTTTTATTGCTTGGCCCGGGACGATGCCCACAGCCCCAAGAATAAGTTCGCCGTCTTCCACGGAGTGGTTTACGAGAAGTTCGCCAGTGGTTGTAGGAACTGGTGCACACACATTTGCGCCCGATTGCCTTATATGGTGTAATACCTCCAGAGCTGCGAGTGCTTCACTGGAAGTGCGCAGCGTAACCGTTCGTACTTCTGATCCCTAGAATCCGCGTCCGCAGTGCACTATCCTGCCGCGTTGGCCCAATGCTGCGGCAGCAACGCATCCATCGCGCGGGTATCGGTCGTGTCGATTTTCGCCAAGGCAGGGAGCACGGCCACGATGTAGTCGTACGGGTTCACTCCGTTGAGCTTGCAGGTGGCGACGATGGTCTGCAACACGGCCAGGCTGTAGCCGCCGTCGCCGTTGCCGACGAACAAGAAGTTCTTGCGACCGAGCGCAATAATGCGTAATGCGCCCTCGGCGATGTTGTTGTCCAATCGCATCTTCGGATCGTGCATCAGCGCGAGGAGCGCCCGCCAGTTATTCAGCGTGTAGCGCGCCGCTTTTCCAAGCGCGCTCTTGGGTGGATAGCGTCCACGCAAAATGCGACATGTGACAAAGAGATCAAGCATGAATTTGCGCCCCATCGTGCGGCGCAGTTCTCCATGTTCAGGCGAGCCGAGGATATCGCGCTCAGCTGCTTCGTATTCCAATCGATACAGCTTCAAAATCTGATCGATGGGCTCCTGGGCAACGTTGTCGCCGCTTTCGCGGGCCTCCCAGAATTTTCGGCGTACGTGCGCCATGCAACCGCCGCGCTCACGTCCCTCGGGAACGCACACGGCATTGTAACCACTGTACGCATCCGCTTGCAGTTTTCCCGGGGAATCTCCCAAAATCTTTTTGGGTGTTTCGCCGCTGCGGCTGGATGCAAACGTGTACGAGACAATCCGGTCGCCGATGAAGGTCCACATATACGCCGTGGAGCATTTGCCGGGCGTTTGCACGCGAATAGGGGTTTCGTCGGCGTTGACGTGACTGGCTTGACCGACCAAGGACAGCAATCGGGTATGTATCGGAGCGAGACACTCCGCAACGCGATGAAAGAGATCGTTCAACGTACTGCGGTTAATAACCAATCCCGAGCGCGTCATGGACTGCGCCAGTCGATGCACCGGCATGCTATCGGCGCACTTACTCACGGCGACATGGGCATGAAGACCAATGCCATAGGCGCAATTTGGGGACGGTCGATACGGTGGTGGCGCATGAACAATCTGTTCACAAACGAGACACCGCTTGCGCTTACGATGGTGCAGCCGGCGCACGAATCGCGCCGGAACAAATTCAATTTCCTCGCTGAGGTCTTCGACACCTGTGTCTGTAAGGCGCGCGCTGCTGCATTGCGTGCATTGTTTTGGAACATGCGTGATGTGCTCCTCAGGCAAATCCCGCTTGGGCGTTTGGGTCGAGCGTCCGCCTGTCTTTTTGCGCTTCCCATCAGCGGTATTGGCCGTATCGTTGGGCGACAATCCAGTCGCGAGCAACGCCGCCACCGTAGGCATCTTGGTGCTCGGTTTGCGCTGACGCTCGGAGCGTTGCCCAAAGATCAAGCGTTTGAGCGCATCGTTCTCCGCGCGCAGGTTGTTGACGGTATTCTCTAGGCTGCGAATCGTGCGGTTACTGTCCTTGATGGTCTCTTGCAGCGCGGACAACATTCCTCGCAGGTCGGCGATGACGGCGACCAAGTCGCTTTCGGTGGATGTGTCATGCGCTGTCATCGGGCTGCTTAGATCATGTTTGCGATGACTTGGCGATCTCTGACGCGTGTCTTGATGCGTTGAGGCACCCACTTAGAGGGCCGCCGCACGGAGGTGACGTCGATACCTTCGAGTAGCATGGATAGCTGAATCGCCTCGATATGCACAACGGATGTGGCGCTCCCAGCCGGCCTTAGGAAACAGCCTTTTTCCAGGCGCTTGTACCAAATGACGAAGCCGCCCCCATCCCACCACAGAATTTTTGCGCGGTTCGGACGCCGCGCCAGAAAGACATAAAGATGCCCAGCGAAAACGTCGAGACCTGCGTTATCGACGAGGGCTCGCAAGCCATCCGCACCCTTGCGCAAATCGATGGCCTGCGAGAACAAATGGATCTGGACAGCCGGTGGCAGGCCCCACATCATCCCAGCTCGACAATGACGGCGCGCAAGTAGTCCGGCGGCGGCAACGCCGCGAATGAAACGCGACACGCGCCCAAGATGACCTCAACTTGCATCGGGGGCGGCGTGGACACGGGTGTTACTTGTACGAAATGCCCGCTCTGCTGTTGCCGTGGTTGTTGCCGTTGCACGTGTCGGTACTCTGCGAGCCAAGTATCCAGCGTCGATCGTTGAATCACGAGCTGATTGCAAAATGCGACAGGATCGGTCCGGCCCATCTCTAAGAATTGCTGTGCAAGACGCAGACGGTCGGAACGACTTCTTCGGGTCTTCTTCATAGGCGCGTTATGATTCGCGCACGGGTTGGGCTTCAAGGATGGGAACTACGGACGGTTACGTTCATGCGCCGTGTTGGCGAGCGAGTTTTTATGGAACTCATTTGGCCCGATGGCTATGCCCCGGGCTTGGCCACCGCGAAGCGCCTTGAAGCGGCGCTTATAGATAGATTCGGCAATAGCGCTTTGCCACACGAAGGAAAGTTGTATTTTCAAAATCCGTGGCCACGAATCGCTGATGCTGAAAAAGTGCGCGTTCTCAAAGCAAGAAAGCTGCTCGATCCAGAGGGTGCCTTCACTTCACGCTACATGCAAACCTACTTGGTCGGCGGCGACATGGCGGAATTCATGCACACTGCGTAAGTATGATCTCTGCCTGTAAGTTGACACTCTCTTCAAAGCGAATGATTGTGCATCTTGATGAATATGGTCCGCCTGGACTAAGTACATAGCCATGCCATTTCGCCCTGTTTTACATCTCATTTTGCATATACTTGTCCCTTTGGTTGTGGCGCGGCTAGCGTATCCAAAGAAATGGCGACCAGCATTTGCCGTCATGTTAGCCACGATGGTGGTTGACCTCGATCACCTGCTTGCCACCCCCATCTACAATCCCAATCGTTG
>CAYWEU010000065.1:0-1975 GCA_964457395.1 uncultured Candidatus Peribacteria bacterium | reverse complement strand
CCTTGGCCTCCCGTGGATGCGTAAATCTGACAAATATTTAAGCCCGACCCCGCGCATGTCCTGCCGATGTTGGCGATGGCACCGGGCTTGTTCTTCATAGTGAAGGCAAAGACCTCATTCGTCGTAATTGTAGCATGTCGCTGGAGCACAATCTTGGCGGTGTCGATATCGTCCACGATGAGGTGGATGATCGATTCTTTCTCGCGCTCGGTGCAGAAGATGGCGTCGATGTTCACATCCGCGGAGCGCAGTGTGTCTGTCAGCTTCGCCAATGCACCAGGCACATTCGGCAGCCAGATATTCAACTGGATGTCGGTCTGCACGGTTTGCATACCAGAGAGGGAGCGGAAAAGTGCGAAAAACACGTTTGCGATATCCTGAACGAACTTTTGGCGCAGTCAAGGGTTTCCAGGGTCTTTCGGAGCAGGGCAATCCCTCAAATCCGCCTTCGCCCGCTTCGCGGGGCTTCGGCGCGACGAGTGGCCTGGATGCTGGATATCTGCGAGCGAAGGCAATGGTTTGATTCCCCGATCTTCGAGATCGGCAAAGAGGAGTCCAGAGCTTGCCCTGGGGTTCATACCAGTGATTTTTCCCTTTACCTTCGCTGTTTTTGCCTTTACTCTGGGCATCCGCAACAACCTCCTCCGTACTCTTTTGTATGTTCCACACTCTCAAGCCGAATTTTGGCTCAACCAAGAAGCGCAAGCGCGTCGCGCGCGGCAATGGGTCTGGTACCGGCACCACAGCCGGACGCGGCACCAAAGGCCAGCAGTCCCGCACGGGCAAGGGCCGCAGGCCGGGCTTCGAAGGTGGACAGACTCCGCTCAGCCGACGTCAGCCAAAACTGGGTGGGTTTTTGCATCCCCGCCGCAAAGAGTTCGAGATCATAAATTTGGACGTACTGGAGGCCAAGCTGGAAGCCGGAAGCTATGACCGAAACGCATTGCATACTGCCCGCCTTGTCGGCGGGGACAGGCCAGTCAAAGTGCTCGGCCGCGGCCAGATAACCAAGAAATTCTCACTCAGCGTGCATGCTGTTTCCGACAGCGCGAAAGAAGCGATCGAGAAAGCCGGAGGCACTGTCACGATCATCAAACATTAACGTCTGTGTTCACCTATCTTCGCCAGCTCTGGCAATCCCGTGACCTGCGCAAGCGCATCCTCATCACGCTCGGGTTGCTCTTGGTCTACCGCGCTGCGTCACATATCGCCATTCCAGGAGCTAACCAGGAGTTGCTCAAGCAATTCGTACAGACCGGAGGTACCGGCGGTGCGCTTGGCATCTTCGCGGCACTCACCGGAGGATCTTTGCAGAACTTTTCGGTGATCATGTTGGGGTTGTCGCCGTACATCAACGCATCGATCATTATGCAGCTGGCAACCGTCATCTTCCCCAAGCTGGAGGCGCTCAGCAAAGAAGGCGTCCAAGGTCAGCAGCAGATCAACACGTACACACGTTGGCTGGCGCTCATCTTGGCGTTCGTCCAGAGCTACGGCTTCTTGCTCTTGCTCCGCCAAGGCGGCAGCGGTCAGATAGTGCCTCTGAGTTTCCCTGCGGTGTTGCTGCCCATGATCTTCGTGACAGCGGGCTGTATCTTAACTATGTGGATCGGTGAACTGATCACCGAAAAAGGCATCGGCAACGGTATTTCGCTCATTATCTTCGCAGGCATCGTCTCGGGCATTCCCGCCACTCTGCTGCGCATGTTCTACGCTGACCAGGGAAAACTGAGCGCGTTCTACCTGTTCCTCATCGTCTCGCTGGCGCTGCTCGTCGCGGTCGTGTTGTTCACCGATGCGCACCGGGCCATACCCATCACCTATGCCAACCAAGGCGCCGGACGCGGTGTCAAAGCCGGTATTCCGATACGCTTAAACCAGGCGGGCATGGTGCCGATCATCTTCGCCATTTCGCTCATCACGTTCCCGACCATCATCGCGCAGTTCCTGCAGACCGCGCCGCGCTTTGCCGGAG
>CAYWEU010000064.1:0-11635 GCA_964457395.1 uncultured Candidatus Peribacteria bacterium | reverse complement strand
TGCACACGCTTCGGCATCAGCAAGACACCGCTGCATCGCCGTTGTACCTAGGCTCGCTGCAAGACCCCGCAGTACAGCAGCTCGCACTGGCAAAAGCCGTACGCGGCATCGAAGGCAGTGAGAAAACCAAAGACTATGCCGGCGTCACGGTGTTGACGGCCTTCCGAACAATGCCCTCCATAGGGTGGGGCATCGTCGTACAAGTCGACGAGTACGAGGTGTACGCGCCGCTGTTGCGACTGGGAACGAAAATCATTCTGTTTGGCGCACTCCTGGTGATCTTGCTGTCGTCGATCATGTTCAGCTTATCGCGACGCATCGCCGACCCACTCCACGAGCTCACCGGAAAATTGCACGGTCTGGAAACGAAGAACTGGCTATTCTCCCGTTCGATCTTCACCCAAAACGAGATCGAAGAAGTCGATATCGCGGCGTTTGATTTGACCCGACGGCTGCGGCAGTCGCACACGCATCTGGAAGACATCGTTCGCATGCGCACGCACGCGCTGATGGAGAAAAACGCACAAAGCGACGCTATCTTCGAAAGCATTGAGTACGGCTTGCTCGTCACCGATACGAACAGCAACATTTTGCATATGAACACCTCGGCTGAGCGTCTGACCGGCTGGACCAAGGAACGAGCTGAGGGAAAGGCATGCGAGGAAGTTCTGCCAATACTGGACAAGAAAGGCGTGCCTCTGACGGATGGTACTCACCCTCTGCATACAGTGCTGGCCACCAAGAAGAAGTTTTCGGAGGAGAGCAACCAGCACCTTTCACTGCGACGCGAAGGAGCGATACCGATGCCCTTGTCGCTGCGCGTGACCCCCATTCTGCGAGGGTCACACTGCTCGGGAACAGTCGCCGTGTTCGCCGACGTCACCGAAGAGCGACGCATCGACCGTATGAAATCCGAATTTATTTCTCTCGTCTCGCATCAGCTGCGCACACCGCTGTCGTCCATCCGTTGGTATTTGGAAATGCTGTTGTCAGACGACATGGGGACACTGACGCCAGACCAGCTGAAGTGCGTGCGCGAAGCCGAAACGTCGAACGAACGCATGGTGCGGTTGGTCAATGCGCTGCTGAACGTCTCGCGCATCGAACTGGGGAAATTCGCATTGAATGTCGAGTCGTTGAACGCGTCTGCATTCATCGAACAGATCGTCAAAGGTTTTGCGTTGGATATTGAGAAGAAACATTTGCGTGTGGAATACCGCGCCGCAGACGGGCTGGTGACAGTCAGTACCGACGCGATACTGCTGCGCCTGATCTTGGAAAATATGATCTCGAACGCCATCAAGTACAGCCGTGAGCAATCCACAATCGTCATTTCCATCGATAGCACGAAGTCATCCAGAGGCACGATGATCTCGGTGGCTGACTGCGGCATCGGCATTCCCGAGAATCAGCAACGGCATATCTTCGAGAAGATGTTCAGGGGCACCAACGCCCAGACCCTCGACACCGACGGCAACGGGCTGGGTCTGTACATTTCGAACATCGCAGTGCAGACCATCGGCGCGAAACTGACGTTTCGAAGCCAGGAAACGAAAGGTACAACATTTTCGCTGGAACTGCCGGAGGATGTGCAGATGCGACAAGCAAGAGAATAGCGAAAACTATCCGATGGCCAGCTTGCCGATCTCGAGAATGATGAGGATTCCGATGACGTTCAACACGAAACACAGTACACCAAAACGTCTGGTGTCCAAACTCGTCACACTGCTGATAAGCGTGATGCCGAGCTCGTCGGGAAAGGGCGAGGCGATGATGATGCCGGCGAACGACCACAACAGGTACATGCGCACGATAGCCGGTACACGCTCGTGATGCACCAGTGCATGCAAGACCTGAAACATGCGAGTGGATCTGAAGTGATGGATTTCATCGTGGAACGAGAAACGAACAAATTCGAAGATAAAAACATCAGAGAGAAAAGCACCAAACCCTCCGATGAGCGCACCGAGGTATGGGTCGATGTTGTGAGCCATAGCCAGCAAGATGCCCACAGCAAACGGTGCAGTGAAACCGAAACTAAAGAGCAATCCTGCGATGAAAATCGAAAAGTAACCGTAGCCGTTGAGTGACTCTCCGAACATCTCGAGAACACCCGTGGAAAAAAGCATGTACGCAAGCGCGCAGGACAGAATGAGTGCGAAGAATTTCGGGTACCCTAAGAGGTGTTTGATGGTTTGTGTCATTTGTAATATTATAACAGAAAGTCGAATATTTCTCAAGCATTCGCCCCCACCCCTGCCTTCCAGCAGGCAGGCCCTTCCCCTCCCCCACGGGGGAGGGGTGGCGCCACAGCGCCGGGGAGGGGGTAATGACTATCGGTTTTCAAACGCGCAACGCGCGAAGATCCCTGTAGAGAGCGTTCTGCCATCTACCGCATCGAGCAACAACTCACCGGCGTCGATGGTATGCAGCAGCTTTGGAGAAACTTTGCGCAGAATCCCGGTCAACAATCGATGAAAACTCTCTGGAGTATCACCACGAGCGTAGCCGTTGAGCAGGATAAATGCAGGACTCGATGAGAGCAGTGCACAACAGTCTTCCAGCAGCGGCGCCAGGTCACGCTCCACGCGCCACGTCTTGCCCGAAGGAGCGTGACCGTAGGCAGGAGGATCCATGATGATCGCATCGTAGGTGTTGCCGCGCTTGCGTTCGCGTGCAACAAAGAGTGGCACGTCTTCCAGCATCCATCGCACGCTCGTTGGTGCTAACTGATTCAGTGCGGCATTGTCTTTTGCCCATGCAATCGCCGGTTTGGAAGCATCGACATGTGTCACGAAGTACCCGTCTTTCGCCAGTGCCATGCTCGCACCGCCGGTATACGCAAACAAGTTGAGCACGGTCCAAGGCCTAGTCGAAAGTTTTGCTCGCGCACGGGCCCAACGCCAATTCTGTTGCTGCTCGGGAAAAACGCCAGTGTGTTTGTACGGCGCCAACCGCACTCGTAGTTGGATGTCATCAAATGTCACAGCCCAATGTTCAGGCAGCGCGGAATGCCGCACCCAACTCCCCTTCCCCTTCTCTCCTGCATAGACGGCGTCAGGTGATGTCCACGCATGGGGGTTCGATGGAGACCCAAGTGCCATCGGGTCCGGCCGGATGAGCCGATACGGCCCCCACTGTTCCAGGCGTCTACCTCCGCCGAAGTCGAGCAGTGCGTACGTGTCGGGGTGCATGGGCTGCATGATAGGGCATAGGGGATGTCTGGCAATCTTGGCATATGGCGCCACTGAGCATTCTTAATTCCTTGATTCTTCATTCATAATTCTTCTTTGTTTCTATCAACATCACAAACCTTTATACTCCTTAAGTATCATATGCCGCCTTAGCTCAGTGGTAGAGCAACGCACTTGTAATGCGTGGGTCCGGGGTTCAAATCCCCGAGGCGGCTCCAGCCTTCGCAAGAAAACAAAACTATTCACTTTTTTCACCCTCCTCCGACTACCCCGCGAGCTTGATGCCCGCGTCATGACCAATGCGTCCCATTGCTGCAAAGAGCCCCAGCAATTGTTCTCGCGAGTACCGAACGATAGTAGGAGGTCCAAAGAACGGCTCCAGTAAGCAGCTCACGTCTGGAGGAATTTCCACCGCATCGAGCACGGCAAATCCCTTTGGCACTTGTGCCCCTTCTGGAACGATAGCTGCAGCGCGCTCTACAGGGGTATGTGGACCTCTCGACTCTAAAATATATAAGTGTAGTTTCATGGGGGGCGACAGGATATTTCTTCTTGCTCTCTCTGGCAAATCTTTCAGACACCAGAATACTTGATCTGACATCCGGAAAAACCCGCATTGCTGCGGATATTTTCCCGGCCTGCTCTCCATACGCCGGATTCTGTCTGCATGCCGACTGGCATGAGGATGATCATCTATCTGGTCCATCCCTTGCGGGGTAGATCGAGCGGAGGGGTAACGGGGACGACGGAACCATCGTCACTTCCCATCACCCAAATCCTCCTTGCATTGCCATGAGTTTGCCATTCCATCCCGCAAGGCGGGACGGGACCTCCGTTCTGGCCGGAGGCGTTTCACATACCCGTAGAACGCTTTCGTGTACGGGTTCGTCTCTGTGGCACTATTCCTGACGCGCCTTTGCTTGATATGTGGCGCGCCGACGGGAGTTACCCGCATGGCGTTCGCATAATGTCCGGACGTTCCTCTCCGGCAAGCTATGCCGGAGCGATCATCAAAAGAGCAGGAAAACCACAGTAGCATAATCGGCGTGCATTTCAAGAAAGAACACCAGGAAATTATTGTAGAAGAAATGTGTCAGTCTATAATGAACAGGTGTCTAAATCGCTGTCATTAGAGGGTGGAGCTATTCTCGTTGGTGTCGTAGGATTTGTTGTTATTATTGCAACCAGCGTGTCTTCGCATTCTCAACTCTCTGCCGATGTGATGAATGTGGAGGCAGATACTTCCATAGCGCAGCAAGATACCTCCGGGGAAAAAAGGATTTCGTGTCTGTACACTGATTTCAATTATCTGAATGGAATGTGTAATCAGGGATGCAAAAACGTTGCACGGACAGAGTGTACGAGCACGAAAGACGAGGCAACGTTCAATGAAGAGATAGCGCTTAGAACATTCGAGACAGAAGAATCGTGTAATCAAGCAAGAAAACTTGATACATACGGTTGTTCTGTGAATACAGGAACTGCCTACGCAATGCCAGGAGAAGAAGTGTTTGGTGAACCTGCTTTGCCCTGAGCGCAGCATGATATGTTTCGGTTTATGGGACCGGTTCTATAGAATGACGAAGTGAAATTCTCCGAAATACTTTTCGGCGTCCTGCGGGTCCCGGTGGATATGCTCGCATGCCTCCTGGGGTTGCTGCTCGCGTACAAGCTGCGCGAGGCCGGCATCGACCTGCTGCCGACGGTGCAATTGCTGCCGCAAGCCTCCACACTACCTCCTTTTGGTGAGTATGTTTGGAATTTCGCGCTACCCAGTGTTGGCCTCTCTATCTTTCTTCTCGCCTCACTCAAGCTATACGCACTGCGCGCGACTATCAGCGCATGGACCGAAACCGGACGCGTGCTCATCGCCTCCGCGCTGTGGCTGGCAATCGTTATCGCATGGTTCTTTTTGGTGCAGAAACAGTTGTTCTTCTCTCGCGTGGTGTTGCTGCAAGCGACTGTGCTCATCGCTGTATTCACGTCGCTCGGGCGGGCAACGATCGTCGTCGTCCAACGGATGATGTTGCGCAAGGGTATCGGTGTCCGTGCGGTGCTCTCCATCGGCTCGCAACGTTTGCCGATCAGCGTGCGCCAGACGCTCGCTCGCGACATTCGATTCAAATACCTGGGTCACGTCGCCTCGGCCAAAGAGCTGGGCAGGCAAGAACAGCACGGATCAATCGACCTGATACTGCATACCGACCCGAACCCCGACAGCCAAGACACCAACGAACTCATCGATCACTGCAGGTCGCACCACATCGGCTACGCGTTTTTACCGCCGGTCTTCACCGATGTGCCGCACCAGCTATCCATCGGACGACTGGGGCTAGTGCCCCTGCTGCGCTTCGAACCGACGCCGCTCGACGGTTGGGGCAGGGCCATCAAGCGGCTCTTTGACGTGGTGATCGGCGGAGCGCTCTTGGTTCTCTTGAGTCCGCTACTGCTACTCATCGCACTGCTGATCGTGCTCACGAGCGGTCGGCCAATCTTCTACCGCAGCAACCGAGTGGGTCAGCATGGCACCGGCACCATCCCGATACTCAAGTTCCGGACGATGATCGTCAACGCCGATGAGCAGCGCGACACGATAAAAAAATTGAGCCACCGATCGGACGGACCGCTCTTTAAGATACACAACGACCCGCGCGTGACACCCATCGGCCGTGTTCTGCGCTGTTGGACGCTGGATGAATTGCCGCAACTGTGCAACGTGTTCGTCGGACAGCTGTCACTGGTCGGCCCACGTCCGCACTTGCCCGACGAAGTCGAGAAGTACGATAACTTCCAGCGCCGTGTGTTCGCCGTGCGCCCAGGCATGACCGGTTTGGCCCAGGTCTCTGGCAGGTCAAACCTCACGTTCGACACGGAGGTAAAGCTGGACTTGCAGTACATCGAAGAATGGTCGTTATTTTTGGATCTCTGGATTTTATGGAGAACGATTTTCGTGGTGTTTGGGAGAGAGGGAGCGGATTAATTTTTAATTCGAAAGCCTATAATAATTGCATCTGCCCCGCTTGCTTGTCTTGTTTTTTGCCCAAAGGTTTGGCCACCATTGTTTTCGGCTGATCGGGCTCAGCAATGACAGCATCATCAATCGAGAAACTCGACAAAAATGCGCGCAATTCTTTGCCGTACGCTTTCGTGCGCAAACGGTCGTCCAGGACCATCGCCGAGGCCCCGGGCTTGCGATGGCGGCAGAACGTTCGCAAGAGCCGGAAGAGCCGGGCTTTGGTTCGTGGCAACGAATACTCTTTGAACGAATCGATGAACCTGCCGGCACGGCGGCTGATGACCGGGTGGTGGGGGTGATCGAACGGCAAGCTCTGGATGATCAATTGATCGACGGTGTTCTCTGGCAACTCGAACGTCTCGTACGACCACGGTGTTGTCACGAGCACCGCAGGCGCTTTCGCGGCGGCAAACTCGGCCTGCATGCGCCCTTGGCCGCCGCTGAACCCTTGGCAGAACAGCGCGACGCCTACAGTATCGAGCCGCGAATAGTGACGCACGTAGACCTCCTCGATCAATCGCTTACTGCCGAGCAGCAACACTGTTTTGCCCTCTGGATCCTGCAAGAGTTTTTCCGTCGACTCGTTCTCCGGAAACACGACAGCGACGGCACTGTCGTCGGTCACAGGAAACTCGATGACGTTGGAGCGCATTCCTCGAGCTAAAATGGGGTGCAGGCTGGTGCTCATGCCCGGCGGCACGATGAGGCTTGTGGGGTTGCGATCGTATAACCGCTCTTTCAGGAACGCTGCGATGTCTTCGGGAACGGATTTCAGATGCAACGTGCGATCTTGGTAAAGCTCGATCCACGCGATGCGGTACGGGAGATTCTCGAGTGTGAGCATGCGCTGCAAATCGTGCAGCATCAGGCGAGACGGAGCAGGGAGATCGTTGCGTTCGAGCAGCTGCGCCACGCTGTCGAGCAAGCCCTTGGCTTCGGGCAATGCTAAATCGTTGTGCGTCACGTAGCGCACGTCGGTGCCGCTGCGAGTTTTCTCCATCCAGAGCTCTATGAGGTCCGCACATTTGGTGAGCATCGCATGACCTTGCGCAGCCGCGCGCAGCGAGTCAGTGCAACAGGCCCAGCCATACGCTGCTGTGGCTGTGTCTTCGAGCATCGAGGCATCGTCGAGAATCACATGCGTCTTTGCGTGCAGTAAACGCTCTTCGCCGTCGATGATCCGCAAGAGTTGCTGGTGATCGATGAGCGCGACGTTCCCTGCTTTGTCGATACGACTCTGATACTCTGGGCTGTCGCGCGTGCAGGCCAGTTTGCCGTTCCACACGTCGTACTCGCCTCCGTGCATGGGTATGTCGCAGCGGATCGCCGGAACGTACAGCAGCAGTTTGGCTGCCAGCGTCAGTTCGTCGGCAGTCAGTGTTTCTTGCGCCAAAAACTGCTCCGCTGCCTTTGCCCGCAGGAGCAATTCGGGCGGGTACAGCACCGATACGTCCTGTGGCAACGACACGCGCCGCAGCGATGCCTCGAGATTTTTGACACCGACCCAGCAACGCTGACCTGTGGCAACCGTCGACTGCAGCACGCTGTGCAAAAACGTCGGTAGCAGAGATTCTTCGATCAGCTGTACATCACCGAGAGGTGGCAGGTGCATGGAGGCTTTTTGATTCGCTTCCGATGCCTCGGCTCTGCTTCCACGCGGTGGAGGCGCCAGCCATTTTGGCTTTTTTTTGACTGCCTTTCGTTCGTCCGCGAGCGCCTGGAAGAGCAACCGGTATCCCATGGGTCCACGCTCGGCCAAAGCACAAATCTTTTTAGTCACGTCATCAGGCAATTCGAGCAAGCGTTTCCAGCAGTGCGACAGCAGTTCCGTCGTCGCGCGCACGTCCCCCATCGCGCGGTGGCGAGGCTCGTGGTCGAGCGAGAGCACGTCGCTGACGTAGCCAAGCGAGTAGCTCTTGAGTTCGGGGAACACAAGCGACGCGAGCATGGAGGTATCGATCCACGGGTGCGCGGAGATGTCCCACCCTTCGCCTTTGAGCATGCCGATATCGAACTGCACGTTCTGGCCTACTACCAAAATATCCGGAGTCAGCATCGCCGATATTTCCGTCAAGGCATTGGGGAACGTCGGCTTACCGACCAAGTCTTCGGGCTTGATCTGCGTCAACACCTGCACTCCTGGGGGTATCTCGCCGTCATGCGAAAGCAGCGAAGAAAATTCACGTACAATCTTGCCTCCCCGCAGTTCCACCGCCGCATATTCCATAACCTTGTGCACCTTGGGCACGAAGCCGGTTGTCTCGGTATCGAGAACGAGGAGGGGGATGGAGGGAAGATTCATAAGAGGATCATACAGTGAAGGGGTCCAACGATAAAAATTCCCTTGGTTTCGTTGGATACTTTGGATTCCTTACTACTACGCCGCCTTCTTCTCTTCCTCCGGCGTCGCCTCGGTCAATGCTTCTGTAATCACTGCTTCAGTTTCAACAGTTGCTTCCTCCACGGCTTTGTCTTCACTTTGAGACACCCCTGCCCCGCGTAGTCCGCCATCGGCGGACGAAGTGGGGTCGGTCCCTTCTCCGTTCAATATCGCCACGGGCACTTCCTCGCCTCGCAGTTCGGCCAATTTAGCTTTGAATGCCGGAAGCTCTTCGTAGTTGTACATATCCAGCTCAAAGCCGGTTAGCTGCGTTGCCAGACGAATGTTCTGGCCTTTTTTGCCGATAGCCATAGGGCGCTGCGCCTCTTCTACGAACACCGCAGAGCGTTTCTTGATGGCACGACCTTGGTCATCTTGCCTCTCGGCGTCATTGACGATGATCACCGCCGAGATGGACGCAGGCTGCAGCGCAGTCGAGATAAGTTTGATGGGGTCGTCCGACCACTCGATCATATCCACACGCTCGCCGTTGATCTCTTCCATCACCGACTGGATGCGTACACCTTTTTGCCCGACGCACGCGCCGATGGGGTCGATGCGCGGGTCGCTGCTCTTGACCGCGACTTTGCTGCGCACTCCGGCATCGCGAGCGATCGCCATGATCTGCACGTCGCCGTTACGAATCTCGGGAATCTCGAACTCCAAGAGTTTGCGGACCAAGTGCGGGTGCGTGCGCGAGATGCGCAGCTGCGGACCTTTGCCCGTCAGCTCGACCTTGTCCAGGTACACGCGGATGCGCTTGCCCGTGTAGTAGTGTTCGCCGGGAATCTGCTCCTTCCAGGGCAACGACACCGTCATGCCCTCGATCTCGAGTGTGACCCAGTTGGTCTCGACTTTCGTGACGCTGGCGGTGAGCAGCTCGTTCTCGCGGTCTTTGAACATGGTGAACAAACTCTTCTTCTCGGCCTCTTGCAATTTCTGAATGATAACTTGCTTGGCGGCCTGCGCGGCGATGCGGCCGTAACCGATCGGCGTCACGTCGATCTCGATCTCGTCGCCGACTTCGGCACCGGGCTTGATGCGCTTGGCGTCTTTCTCGCTGATCTCGAAGTTCTCGTTGAGCACCTCGTCGACGACTTCTTTGATGAGCAAAATGCTCGGCATGTCCTGGTCCTCGCGCAACACGACCCGGATCTCCTGTTCTTTGTTACCGTAATCTTTGCGGTACGCAGTAGCGATAGCCTGTTTGACGGCCTCCAAGACCTCGTCGGGCTTGACGTTTTTCTCGGAGCAGATTTGATTGATGGCGGCTAAGAATGCGGCGCGCATAGGAGGAAAGGAAAAGATTGAATTCAGTGAAGCGCACCATGAGTAAACTCATGATGCATATCAACAATCGATACTGACGCTAGTATAGCGAGAATAGCACTATATGCAAGTCATTCCAGCCACTAAAAAATACCTGCCGTCCCGCTTTCGCGGGAGGGACGGGGGGGGTAGCGATCAAAGTATACCTTCATAACTCCTTGAGAAATTTTTTCAGATCACCATATTTTTGTATGAACTTCGCAAGGGATTGCCTGACCCTATGTGTTTCAAAAGATTTTGGAACGGTGATTTTGTCTCTTTTATCAGGACTAAACATCATGTAATGATCGCCTTTCCCAAAACCCTTATTTATATGGAACCCCATTCTAGAAGCCGCACGAATAAACTTTACTCTACGAGTTGAAGATGGTAATTCAGGCATGTGCTACCTGTTTTATCTCAATCCTGCGCAAAAGTATATTGTTTCCATCTTTGGTCCTTTTTATTGGCTCATTTACTACCTTGAACTTAATAACATTGGCACAGGCCCTTGGAACCTCAAAATAGGTGAGAATAGCATCATGCACATTTTCATATGCTTCCTCCATGGTACGAGCCTCACTGACAATGCCTGCATACTTAGAATCAGGAGAGGAAATCGCAATAAATGTCTCACCTCGTTTATTAAATTCTAAGCTGAATTCAATGGGTATCGAACGAGGAAGTCTTGCGAAGACTTCTCGATCTACGAAAGACGAGCCAGTGTAAGCGACAACTTTAGGCATACAAGAGGAGGAACTCTTTTTCATGATATTTGTTTTGACGTTAAATACAACCCCATCATACCAAAAAAGTGCTCATTTTCTATACAAAAAGCCACCAATACATGCAAAAGGGAATTCTGGAGACCAAATAATAGCGGTACTACCCCCTATCCGATCGCATCCCCTCCAAAAATGCCTTTCGATGCCTGCCATCCATCGTCGGCAATAGCGCGGCCAGCCAGTACTTCAACAATTTCAGACCTCGCGGCACTCTGTCCAAGTCCGGTGCGATGTTCTGCAGGTGCATAGCTGACTCGCCGAGGGTACGCATGCGTGCAAGCGATTGCTCGAGTGAGATGTGGTGATGGTGCACGGCAGTCGCCCCGGGCTCATAGAACAAACGTACACCTGCATTCGAGAGACGCGTCCCCCACTCGATGTCCTCCCAGCCGTACAGCGAAACGTCCTCTCGAAACGGAAATCTTCGCGCAAGCGCCGTCGGCACGCTGATGTGGCTGGTGTACGTAAACCGATGGCGAATGTCCTCCGGCACGAAGTCATGCGCGTAGTTGGCTAGCATCGGGTAGCCAAATTGCCAGCCCGAGGTCTCAAGCCATCGCATGACGGGGGTGATGTCGAGGGAGGGATCCCAAGTAGTAAAGCCAAGTACGGCGGTAAGCGGGTAGCGAGTAGAGAGTAGCAAATGTTTTTCGCATGCGTCAGGCGCAAGAAAGATATCATCTCCAATAAATAGAACGCGGCTTCCCTGCGCCATTTCAACTCCACGATTTCTTGCCACCCCTTGTTGGCTTTTAGAAATTTCCTGATAGCTACACGCTATCCGCTGATCGCTAACCGCTTTTCGCGCATCGTCGTCCGGACCGTCGGATACCACGATCACTTCCATCTGATCGACAATCGTCTGGCGTGCAACATGCTCCAGGCACCGCGCGAGAATCTCGGCACGCTGGTGAGTAGGGATGACAACGGAGAGCTTGGGCATACGCGACAT